>JALEPE010000093.1 GCA_022766795.1 Helicobacter sp. | reverse complement strand
TGTAATCCCCGCATTCTCTCTAATCCATTTTTAAAGCTTAAAACTACAATACAAGCAAGAATAATCATAAAAAGTGTTTCATTGGTTCCATCAATTTGCGCAAAAGTGCTTTTAAGTCTTGAGTAGAATTTATAAGGCAATTCCACCCAAGTAATGCCAAACATTGATTGAATAATGCTCAATGCATCTTTTAGATTCTCTGCTCTGAAGAATACCCAAGCAAAGTTAATAAAGTTAAACGTAATAAACCAAGCAAAAATCTTATAGAATATGCTTTCAAAGAATTTCCAATTTGGCTTAATATAAGTATAGATTCTATGGATACACATTGCACCGCCGTGTAAGATTCCCCATATCACAAATCCCCATCCGGCTCCGTGCCATATTCCGCTTAAAAATGCAACAATAAAGAGATTCCTTAAGTTTAATAGTTTTCCACTACGATTGCCTCCTAGAGGAATATAGAGATAATCTTTTAAGAATCTCCCTAATGTCATATGCCATCTTCTCCAAAACTCTGCAATATTTAAAGACTTATAAGGAGAGTTAAAATTAATGGGCAATACGATACCAAAGAATAATCCAAGCCCAATTGCCATATCACAATACCCACTAAAATCAAAATAAATTTGAAAGGTATAAGATAAACTTGTTGCCCAAGCCTCAAAGATATTTAACACCCCACCATTACTTGCAACAAAGAATCCTTTATTAGCCCAAAGCGCAAAAGTATCCGCTACATAGATTTTTTTAAATAAGCCTATGCTAAAGATAAACAAACCCTTTGCCATATATTCCCAATGCACAAAAGCTTTGCCTTTATCTAAAAGCGCAGCAAATTGTGGCATCATTTCTTTATGATGCACAATTGGTCCTGCAATGAGTTGAGGAAAGAAGCTAATAAAGAGTGCATAATCTATAAAATCAATATGTTTGACTTTAATTAGGGATTCTATATCGCTTCTTTTATAGCAATCCACCAAAAAAGCAATTTGTTGGAATGTGATAAAAGACAATCCTAAAGGCAAAAGAATATGGGGTAAAGGAATATTAAAATCTAAATTTAAAAGTTTGGAGAAAAGATTGAAATTTTCTAAAAGAAAATCTGTGTATTTAAAGCCACCCAATAATAAGAGATTAAAGGCGATTCCAAGAATGAGGAATAATTGACCATTTCTGTTAGCATTTTGTCTTAAAATCAAATTGGCTAAAGTAAAATTAATTAAAACAGAGAAAATTAAAATAAAGATATATTCTACTTTAAAATATCCATAAAAAATAAACTTGCTAGCATTAAAAACACTTTGGCAAATTGAAAATACCCTAAAGACTTTAAAGCATAAAAACCTAACAGCGTTAAAGGCAGGAATGCAAAAATAAAGGCAAAGGAGCTAAAGAGCATTTGCCTCTCCTTGCGCAAGATATTCCTCATAGCTTCCGCGAAAATCCACTACCTCGTTGTTTTCTTTAAACTCGATAATCCGATTCGCATACGCGTCAATGAGCTCTCTATCGTGGCTTATGCAAATCACATTCCCGCTGTATTTGTAGAGTGCCTCGCCTAGCGCGATAATCGCCTCCAAATCCAAATGATTTGTGGGTTCATCTAGCACAAGGAAGTTCCCACCCTCTAGCATTAGCTTACTAAGCATTATGCGGTGCTTCTCGCCTCCACTAAGTGCGCCGACACCTTTTTCTTGCTCCTCTCCATTAAAAAGCATTCTTCCAAGTGCATTGCGAATCTCTCCGGCTTCCTTTTTCTTATCAAAATTCCTTAACCATTCATAGAGTGTTTCCTCTCCTTGAATCCGCTCGGTTGTGTTTTGTGGAAAGTAGCCACGCTCAATGGTTGCACCCCATTTGATGCTTCCATTTTGAGGCTTAAGATTCTCGCAAATCAGCTCGCAAAAAGTTGTTTTTCCGATTCCATTGCGTCCGATGAGTGCGATTTTATCGCCGGGTAGAATCGTAAGGTTAAGATTCTTTAAAACGCACAAATCCCCATAACTAAAGGAGAGATTCTCAATATTTAAAGCTTCATTTCCAATCGTGCGGTTGGGCTTAAACACAATGCTTGGATCTCTGCGGCTAGAGACTTCTAAGTTTTTAATGTCTAACTTTTCTAGCTGCTTTTGTCTGCTTGTGGCTTGTCGTGCCTTACTCGCATTTGCCGAGAATCGCGCAATAAAGGATTCTAGCTCCTCCTTTTCTTTTAGCTTTTTGTTGCGCTCCATTTCTTGCTGCTTAGCAATCAGCGTGGAGGCGATATACCAATCATCGTAGTTACCGCTAAACTCACGCACACTTTTAAAATCCAAATCCAAAATATGTGTGCAAACGCTATTTAAGAAATGCCTATCGTGTGAGATGACAACAAGCGTCCCATCGTGCCGTTTAAGCTGCTCCTCTAAGTAGCTAATCGCCTTTAAGTCAAGGTTGTTTGTCGGCTCGTCTAAAAATAAAATATCAGGCTTTGGAAACAAAACTTGTGCCAAAAGCACCTTGAATTTATCCCCACCCGTGAGCGTTTTCATTAGCTCCCCTTGCATAGAAGCGGGGAATCCTAAATCCTCTAAAATCTTTTCTATTTGCACATCATATTCATAGGTAGGGTCTTCCTCTGCACAAATCATCTCTAACTCGCCTAAACGCTCATTCACCGCATCGCTAAAATCTCCCGCATTGTAGAGCGATTCCTTCTCTTTTACCGCGTCATAAAGTCGCTTGTTGCCAAAAAGAACGCAATCTTTAATGCTAAATTCCTCAAAGGCAAATTGATTCTGCCCCAAAACCCCAAGTCTCGCATTAGGATCAAAAGCAATATCGCCACTCGTGTGTTCAATCTCGCCGCTAAGGATTTTCAAAAAGGTAGATTTTCCCGCGCCATTTGCGCCAATTAGCCCATATCTCTTGCCCTTATCTAGTTTTAAATTCACATTTTCAAAGAGTTTTTTTGTTGCATATTGCATACCAAGCCCGGTAATTTGAACCATAGTTTTCCTTAATTATGCTTTTTATTTTTGGGAGAGATTCTAGCTAAAATTTAGAGTTTGTGCAAGTTTTAGAAAGTTTTGTTAAGTGATAATAGGCACACATTTGTGCCTATAAGTTAGCCTAAGAAGTGTTTTAAATCTGCTTGTGCATCGCCACTAATTAAACGTAAATTAAAGTTTTCTACTAAGAAATTTAGAATCTCTTCATTAAAAAACTCTGGCAAACTTGGTCCTACATTGATATTTTTCACCCCAAGACTTAGCAATGCAAGAAGAATAATGACAGCTTTTTGTTCCATCCACATCAAAACAATAGAAAGCGGCAAATCATTAATTGCGATTCCTGTGGCTTGACTTAGTGCCATAGCAATTTTTACCGCACCATTACTATCGTTGCATTGTCCAAGATCAATATAACGTGGAATCCCTGCAATATTACCAAAATCCACATCATTAAATCTAAATTTACCACAGCTTGAAGTTAAAATCACGCAATCTTTAGGCACACTAAGAGCTAATTCTCTATAATACTCTCTGTCTTTACCTGGAGCATCACAGCCTGCAATCACAAAAAAGCGACGGATTTTACCAGAATTAATTGCTTCTAAAATTTGTGGTGCAAGCTCTAAAATGCCTTTGTAATGTCCGCCTGTAATTAGAGTTTCATCACTATTAAATCCACTAATATCTCCACATTTTAGCGCACAATCAATGAGTGGAGCAAAATCATCATTTTCTATATGTCTGATTCCATCTGTTCCTGCGATAGAATAGCCAAATAAACGTTCACTATAAGTGCAGTTTGATTTTAATGGCACAATGCAGTTTGTTGTCATTAAAATTGCGCCTTTAAAATCATTAAAAAGTTTAGTTTGATCAAACCACGCTTTGCCGATATTTCCTTTTAAATGTGGATATTTGCGTAAATGTGGATATCCATGTGCTGGTAGCATTTCGCTGTGCGTGTAGATATTAATTCCTTTGCCTTCTGTTGCTTTTAGTAGTGCATCTAGGGCATGTAGATTATGTCCGCTTACTAGAATCGCTTTACCTTCCACTTTGTTTTGACTAACACGAATGGGAGTTGGGATTCCAAATTTTGCAGTGTGTGCGTCGCTTAAAATATTCATCATTTCTACACCTGCATTACCCACTTTCATAAGTTGCTTGATGTGTTCTTCAAAGTTAAAATTTGAATTTGTAAGCGTGAAATAAAGTGTATCTGCCATAATTCTATCCACTGCGCTAGTATCAGCTCCAAGCTCATGTGCATGGTGTCTATATGCGCTAAGTCCTTTTAAGCCAAATACCATTGTATCTTGCAATAATGCTAGAGTATCGGTTTTGCCGCATGTTCCTTTACTTTGTCCTTTTGAGCCACATCCGCCTGGTGCGCTCATTTCACATTGATGGCAAAACATTGATAAAGATTCACTCATTTTTAATCCTTTTGCATTGTAAAATTTTTAGGGCGCAATATTAAGATTTTTTCTAAAAAAATAAATTGATTAATGTTAAGAGAAAATTTTAGAATTTTGTTAAAATGCAGTTTTTAATTTTTAAAGGCTAGATGATGTTTCAACTTTATTCCCCGTTTAAGCCCTCAGGAGATCAGCCCGAAGCGATTAAAACTCTAAGCGGATTCATACGCAAGGGCAGTCAATACCAAACACTCATCGGCGTAACCGGCAGTGGCAAAACCTTTTCTATGGCGCATATTATAGAATCTCTACAAATGCCAACTTTAATTATGACGCACAACAAAACTCTAGCCGCGCAACTTTACAGCGAGTTTAAGGGATTCTTTCCTAAAAATCACGTAGAATATTTCATCTCACACTTTGATTATTATCAGCCCGAAGCCTATATTCCGCGTCAAGATTTATTTATCGAAAAAGATTCTAGCATTAATGAGGAACTAGAGCGGTTGAGGCTTTCTGCTACCACTTCCCTTTTAGCCTATGAAGATAGCATTGTAGTAGCGTCTGTATCGGCAAATTACGGTTTGGGGAATCCTAAAGAATATTTAGAAATGATTGAAAAATTTGAAACAGGGGTGCAATACCACCAAAAGTCGCTTTTGTTGCGCCTTGTAGAAATGGGCTATAAACGCAACGATAATTTTTTTGATAGGGGAGATTTTCGTGTCAATGGCGAAGTGATAGATATTTATCCCGCATATAGTGAGGACGAGATTCTGCGCTTGGAGTTTTTTGGTGATGAATTAGAATCCCTTAGCCTCTTAGATTCCGTAGATAGAACGTTAAAGAAAAAGCTAGAATCTTTTGTGCTTTATGCTGCAAACCCCTTTATCGTAGGTGAGGAGAGGCTTAAAAGTGCGATTCAAAGCATAGAAAAAGAACTGCAAGAACGTTTGGCATTTTTTAAGGCACAGGGCAAAATGGTAGAATACGAGCGGTTAAAGTCGCGCACTGAATTTGATTTAGAGATGATTAGTGCCACAGGAATCTGCAAGGGGATTGAAAATTATGCGCGGCATTTAACAGGCAAAAAGCCCGGCGAGACGCCCTATTCTCTACTAGATTATTTTGAGCAAAAAAATAAGCCTTATTTGCTCATCGTAGATGAAAGCCACGTGAGTTTGCCGCAATTTGGCGGAATGTATGCAGGAGATAGAAGCCGCAAGGAAGTCTTAGTAGAATATGGATTCCGCCTCCCTAGTGCGCTAGATAATCGTCCTTTAAAATACGAGGAATTTATCCACAAAGCCCCGCATTTCTTGTTTGTCTCTGCAACTCCCGCACAAAAAGAGCTAGACTTAAGTGGAGTACACACCGCAGAGCAGTTAATCCGCCCGACAGGTTTGCTAGACCCCGTGTATGAAGTGCTAGAAGTGGATAGGCAAGTGGAGATTCTACACGATAGGGCAAAGGAAGTGATTGCGCGCGGGGAGAGAGTGCTTGTAACCGCACTCACAAAAAAAATGGCAGAGGAACTCACAAAATATTATAACGATTTGGGATTAAAGGTGCGCTATATGCACAGCGACATTGACGCCATTGAACGCAATCAAATCATTCGCGCTTTAAGGGCGGGAGAGTTTGATATTTTAGTAGGAATCAACTTGTTGCGTGAGGGATTGGATTTACCCGAAGTTTCTTTGGTTGCAATTTTAGACGCCGACAAAGAGGGATTTTTACGCAGTGAAACAAGCTTGATTCAAACAATGGGGCGAGCTGCTAGAAATGTCAATGGGCGCGTCTTGCTCTTTGCAAACAAAATCACACCCTCTATGCAAAAGGCAATGGAAGTTACAGACTATCGCCGCAATAAACAAGAAGCCTACAATAAGGCGCACAATATCACACCACAGAGCGTTTCAAGAAAGCTTGATGAGGATTTGAAAAACCAAGATTTAGGAATCCTTTATGAAAAAGCAAAGAAAAGCAAGGACAAAATGCCAAAAAGCGAACGCGAAAAACTCGTCAAGGAACTAAGCCGACAAATGCACGAAGCGGCGAAAAAGCTAGAATTTGAGGAAGCCGCAAGACTGCGCGATGAGATTGCAAAGTTAAGGGCGATGTAGAAAAAACTCATCACTGCGTCATTGCAGGGCTTTAGCCGAAACAATCTATCATTTTGCACATAGAAAAGAATACAAATTAATACAAGGAGAATCACCGCAAATAATGGAATCACAGAGTTTTAGTCGGTTTATGCAAGAGTGGCTTTATGGTAATGGAGTAAAAGCAACAGAAATATTTGGCATAACTTGTCCTGTTGGGTATTATCGCAAAGCACGTGTAGGAAAAGATTTGGATTTCTATACCAATGTTAGCGTCGGGGAGTTTTTTGGCTACACAATTGGATTTTATCTATATCACAGTATTTCTAAGCTGCAAGGCAAAATCGCATTGATAGAAATTGGCAGCGAAAAGGGTGATTTAATCGCAGACATTGCGGAGTTTTTTGCGCTTTTTGATAAAAGTTTGCGCGTGGATTTTATCACGTTGGAACCTTTGGAGAGTTTGCAAGCATTACAACAACAAACTTGGCAAAAAAGAGGATTGGAATCGCAACTGCTTAATTGTGCAGATTTTACAGAATTACAAGCCCTACATTACGATTACGCATTTTTTGTTAGTAACGAGCTTTTAGATGCTTTTCCAGTGGAATTGGTTATGAAAGACAAAATGGCATTTGTATCACTTGAAAATGGGAATTTTACGCTTATTTTTAAAGATATGACACCCAAAGTGCGTGATATGGCACACGCGTTTAGCATAGAAATTGGCGAGATTCCACTCGGCGCGTTTAACTTTGCTAAAGATGTCGCAAGTGTCGCAAAACATTGGCGTTTTTTAAGCTTTGATTATGGTTCTATGGACGCACGCAACGCCTTTTCTTTACGCCTTTACCACAAGCACAACACGCAAAATGTCTTTAAAGACGCAAAAATAGGCGAGCTAAACAAGGAATCTCTCTTAAGCTTTGGCACAACAGATTTGACTTATGATGTGCATTTTGGACTATGGCAAAAAGCTTTTGAGAGTGCTTGCGGTAAAACTTTATTTCTCCATAGACAAAATCGTGCCCTTGTAGATATGGGGCTTGACAAGATGTGTGAGTGGTATATTACACATTTTGGACTACAAACCTATATGCAAAAAAGCGCGAAACTGCGGACTTTAATTTCGCCCGGCGCTTTTGGAGAGAGATTTTTCGGCTTTTGTTTTGGGAATTTCTTGGATTAAAGTGGAATCTCTTCAGTTATTTCCCACCATAATCCAAAAAACCTTTTGCTCCACAATGCGGGAAAGTCGTTTGCGGATTGTTACACCATTGTGAGATTATGTAGAAGTCGTGGCAATCTATCATCGCACCTAAAAATACTTACAATAAACTTATTAAAAGCTAAGGTTTTGAATTTGCAAATATGAGCGTGTGTGTTTGTGTGCTAGCAACTTACCCAAACTCGCGCAATATGCACTTCAGGTGTTGCCCTCGCAATGACAAAGTTAGCAGGCGCAGCAGCAGAATACGATACTCTGTTTCTAACATTTTATACATACAATGCGCTATCTAACTTTGTGATTCCATTTTCACCGCAAACACGGCAATGCAGATTGCGCTTTATAGCAATTTTGCGAAAATCCATTGAGCGCACATCGCAAGTTAAAAGCGCATTAAATAGTGGTGTGCCAACACCTGTTAAAATCTTAATGGCTTCACTTGCTTCTAAAACACCAAATAATCCAGCAACTGCTCCTAATATCCCAACACTTGCACTTGTTGGCATTGTAATCTTAGGTGGCGCGTCAAATAAACAGGCATAACACGCACTCTCTTTGGGTTTTACACTCATCACCTGCCCGCTAAAGTGTAGCGCACTGCCTCGCACTAAGGTCTTACCTGCTAGCACACACGCGTCATTGACGAGGAACTTCGCACTGATGCCATCTGTGGCTTCAATGATTAAGTCGTAATCGCTAATGCAATCTAAAATATTATGCGCATCTAAACGCATTGTGAAAGTTTTCAGATTCAAATGTGGATTAAGCACGCAAAGTTTTTCAAACGCAGATTGCGCCTTATTTTTGCCTAAATCTAGTGTATTATGCAGAATTTGTCGTTGCAAATTGCTACGTTCTACAATATCACCATCACAGATTCCAATATTCCCAACACCCGCTGCGGCAAGATAATAAAGAATCGGAGAGCCAAGCCCTCCAGCACCCACAACAAAAACACGTGCATTTTTTAGCTTTTGCTGTCCTTCCTCCCCGATTCCGCTTAATAACATATTGCGACTATAAAGCTCTAATTCCTCTTGCGTAAAATTCATTGAATTTTTCCTCATTTTGATGATAAAGAAAGGATTTTAACGTATTTTTCTTAAAATTTTTACGATTCTATTTCAAAAATATTATGCAAGGCTAAAGCCAAAACACGCTAGAATTGCGCGATTTTTTTAAAAAGGCAAAGCAATGAGTGCTTATGAAACCATTATCGGACTTGAAGTGCATGTCCAGCTAAATACGAAAACAAAGATTTTTTGTGCTTGTGCGACAAGCTTTGGGGAAGAGCCAAACAAAAATGTCTGCCCCACTTGCTTAGGACTTCCGGGCGCGTTGCCGGTTTTGAATCGTGAAGTTGTGAAAAAGGCAATCTCCTTTGGAAGTGCAATCAATGCGGAGATTAACCAAAACTCTGTTTTTGCGCGTAAAAATTATTTTTATCCCGATTTGCCAAAGGCGTATCAAATCAGTCAATTTGAGATTCCAATCGTGGGGCGCGGGAGCATTGAGATTGAAGTGGGCGGTGAGAAAAAAATTATCGGCGTTACACGCGCACATATGGAGGAGGACGCGGGGAAAAATATCCACGAAAGCAGTTATTCTAAAGTGGATTTAAACCGCGCTTGCACCCCGCTTTTAGAAATCGTGAGTGAGCCGGATATGCGCAGTAGTGATGAAGCCATTGCGTATCTAAAAAAGCTTCACGCCATTGTGCGCTTTCTTGGAATCTCTGATGCGAATATGCAAGAGGGAAGTTTTCGCTGTGATGCGAATGTCTCCATTCGCCCTAAAGGGGATTCCAACCTTTACACACGCGTAGAAATTAAGAATCTCAATTCCTTTAAATTTATCCAAAAAGCGATTGAATACGAGGTGGAGAGGCAAATTGAAGCGTGGGAAGACGGAAAATATGCCGATGAAGTGGTGCAAGAAACAAGGCTTTTTGATACTGCAAAGGGCGTAACGCGTTCTATGCGCGGCAAGGAGGAGGCTGCGGACTATCGTTATTTTCCTGATCCAGATTTGCTTCCGGTGTTTATTGATGAAGCCTTAATGGCGGAGGGGCGAGAGATTCCCGAAATGCCCGATGAAAAACGTGCAAGATATGTGCGGGAGTTTGGGATTAAAGCAAGTGATGCGGGTGTGCTAACTGGTGAGCTTGAAATGGCATTGTATTTTGAGGATATGCTGCGCTTAGGTGCGAGCGCGAAAGGCGCGGTTACTTGGCTAACCACCGAGCTTCTAGGGCGATTAAAGGGAGAGAATACCCTGCAAAATTGCGGTGTGGATTCTGCTACATTAGCGACTTTAGTAAAGCGCATTGATGAGGGAAAAATTAGCGGAAAAAGCGCAAAAGAAATCCTTGATGTGCTAGTAGAAAAACGCGGGGGCGATGTGGATAAACTCATTGTGGAAATGGGCTTGGAGCAAGTGAGCGATGATGGAGCGATTTTGGCAGTGATTGAGGAAGTTTTAAAGGCAAATGCCGATAAAGTCGCCGAGTATAAAAGCGGCAAGGATAAGCTTTTGGGATTCTTTGTTGGGCAAGTGATGAAAAGCGCAAAGGGCGTGAATCCCGCAAAAGTAAATGAGTTGTTAAAAGAAAAGTTGAAATAAAAATATGCAAACACAAAAAGAGCAAAATTTACAGCATTTAGATCAAAATCCTAAGCAAGATTTTGCTTTGCAGCCTTTGCGAAGGTATTTTTCTCTAGCGTTGCACGACTTTCGCACACCCTATTTACTAGGACTTACATTTTTGCCCTTGCTTGTTGCATTTTTTTGCTTTAGTGCGATTTTATATACATTTGGTGCGCAATGGTATGCAATGCTATTTGCGTATTTGCATATTGATTTTGGCTTTAGCAGCGCGTGGTTAAGCTGGATTCAGACTTTTGCAGATTATGTCCTTAAAGCCTCTGTATTTGTATTTTTTATATTTGCACTCTTTGGGCTTTCTTTGCTAACCTCGCTTTTAATATGTGCTTTTATTACGCCTTATGTCGTGCGTTATATCCGTGATTTGCACTATCAAACACATAGCATTGATGGCAATGAAAACCTTTTTATCTCTTTGCTATGGCTTTTGGGCGTCTATGTGCGCTATGTGCTATTTTGGCTCGTGTTGATACCCCTTTATTTTGTTCCCTTTGTGGGCGGTTTTGCAATGTTGATTCCGGGATATTGGCTTTTCTCTAAAACAATGGTTGCAGATGTTGGCACAACGATTTTTGAGAAAAATACATTTAAGAGTATAAGAGGCACGCAAAGCAATAAAATTAGAAGCGTGATTCTGCCTCTTTTTGGAATCAATCTAATCCCCATCATTGGCTTTTTTTCTCCCGTATTCGCGCTTAGCGTGCTAACACATTTGTTTTTTGATATAAAGAGTTCTTATGAATTTACAATTACCGATTGAACGCGCCGTTTTAAGTGCGATTTTTTTTGACGCAGAACGATTAGACGGAATCGCAGAAATTCTAGTAGCTGATGATTTTTTCTACACGCCCCATAAAAATATTTTTGCGACAATGCTAACTTTACGCCACGCAGATCTTCCTATTGATGAGGAGTTTGTGTTAAAGTATGCCACAAAGACACACCCTATTACGCAAGAGGATATTTTAAATATCCTAACAACAAGTCCCGTCAGCGATGTGCAATCCTATGCAAATGAAATCCGCGACTTCTCCACGAAGCGCAAATTACACTCTTTTGCAACAAAAATCCAAGAGGCGAGTCAAGATGATTCCACAAAAACACAAGATATTATAGATTATCTCCAAAGCGAGTTATATAAAATTTCCAATGCACATCAAATGAGTGATTTTAGGGGTTCTAAAGAAGTATCGGAAGCCACATTGGCATACATTGAAACAATGAAGGCGCGCGGAAATCATTTGCTTATCGGTGTGGATACGGGATTTGCAAGCTTAAATAAAATGACAACAGGTTTTGGAAAAGGGGATTTGATTATTGTTGCTGCGCGTCCTGCTATGGGAAAAACAACGCTTGTTTTAAATATGGCGCAAAAGGCATTGGACACGGGACGTGGGGTGGCATTTTTCAGCCTTGAAATGCCAGCAGAACAGCTTATGCTAAGAATGTTAGCGGCAAAGACTTCAATTGCTTTGCAGGATTTGCGCGTGGGAAATTTGCAAGATTTTGAATGGGAGAATCTTACAAAAGCCGTGGATATTATGGGAAAATCACCGCTTTTTATTGATGATGGAAGTATCCTAACCATTCATCAACTCCGCACAAAGCTACGTAAAATCAAATCCAAACACCCAGAGATTGGCTTGGCTGTGATAGATTATTTGCAGTTAATGAGTGGGGAGGGGAATCGTGATAGACACCAAGAAGTGAGCGAAATTAGTCGCGGACTGAAGATGATTGCAAGGGAGCTTGAGATTCCAATTATTGCGTTATCACAACTTAATAGAAGCTTGGAATCGCGTAGCGATAGGCGACCGATGTTATCTGATTTGCGCGAGTCTGGTTCTATTGAGCAAGATGCAGATATTATTCTGTTTGTATATCGCGATGCGGTATATAAGCAAAAAGATGAAAAAGAGAAAGAGGAAGCCGCCAAACGCGATGGCAATACAACATACAAAAGCACCTTTGTGCCAAGAAATGAGGAGGAGGCAGAAATTATCATTGGCAAGCAACGCAACGGTCCAACAGGCACGATAAAACTCGTATTCCAGAAACACTGCACGCGCTTTGTAGATGCAGAGAATGCGCTAGATAAACCACCCATTGAAATTATTTATGAAGGAATGGCGGCAAATACCCAAACAAAATTCACCCCCAATGATAGCATTGATGCACCTATGATTTAAGCACATTCTGATAGAGCATAAAAAGCCTTTCATAATCCGCACTTTGCAGAATCGGAATAATCTTAATTAATTCTGATTCCGCAAAATTCCACCATTGCAGTTTCAGCAACTTGTCTATAACCACCTCATCAAAGCGGTAGGCAATCACTCTAGCAGGCACCCCCCCCCGACAGCATAGGGTGGAATATCCTTAGTAACAATAGAGCCAACAGCGATAATTGCGCCATCTCCTATATTAACACCCGACAATACTTTTACATCTGTTGCCAACCATACATCATTCTCAATGTTAATATCTCCCTTTGTTTTAGGGTGCCCTTGAATATGGCTAAATGTTTGCAACAAGGCATTAAAAGGATAAGTTGTTACCCATTTACTTTGGTGTTCACCGCCTGCTAGAATCGTTACGCCCTGTGCAATACTGCAAAATTTACCGATTTTTATTGTTATTGATGTGTCCCAAGCCTTAATATTTAGGATTCCACAAGTATAATCACCGATTGTAATCCATTGAGGATAATCCTTGAAAACATTTCTCCAATATGCCTTTAGGAGCAATAATTCTTGAATCACCACTTCTTTACTTTGCATACTACTCTTTTTTTGCAATTTTACACTTTTTGCATTTGTAAAGGCAACTCCCAAAGGGGTAAAAATATTCCTAGCGCAAGCCATAATATCAGCCCACCAAGCAGCAAAATCATTATGGGTTCAATGGAGCTTAGAAGTGTTTGACTATGCGTTTCTAGTTCCTCTTTGTAAAGCTCTAGCAATACCTCCAAACTCTCTAAGAATCCCGCTTCATTATGCACGCCACTTAAAATCTGTGTCCCAAGTGTGCCAAACATCGCACTTGCACTAAAGGCTTCCTGAATGGCAACCCCGCGCACAATAGCATTAAAGATTCCACCAGCCTTTTTTATTAAAGCGTGATTATGCAAGGATTTTATCGCAATTTCTAAGGCTTCTTGCAAAGCAATCCCAGAACGATAAAGCCAGAAAAAGCTAAGTAGAAATTGCACCATTTCCACATCATACAGCACTTTGCCCAAAAATGGAATTCTAAGAATCATACAATCCACGCGCATTCTAAAGGATTCCACCCTTTTATACGCGACAAACAATGCTAACCCTAAACCGCAAAATATCATCGCGCTAAGAACACCAAAGTCTAGCACCACTCCACGCATAAATAGCAAGCTTTGACTTACAAAGGGCAAGTCAGATTCCATTCCAGCAAACAATATTGCAAACTGCGGCAGCACAAACAATGTAACACCCAAAAACACGCCTATCATCATTAGCATTACTAAACTTGGATAAAGCAGCACTTTAGCAAGTGTTTTTTGTGTATTTTTCAAACGCAAGATAATAAGCTCCACAACATCTTGAAGCATATCTGCTTTTTGCCCAACCAACATCATCGCACATATAAAATCTGAAAATCCCGCTTCTTTAAAGCTAAGGGCTAAACTTTTGCCGGAATTTAATGCAAAAAGTGCCTTTAAAAAAC
>JALEPE010000081.1 GCA_022766795.1 Helicobacter sp. | reverse complement strand
TTTCTCAAAATAAAGCAATTCCTCTATGCCAAGCATTTCAAAGCTTAAGCGATTTTCAAGGGCAAAAAATTGCAAAAATTGGTATTGCAAAAAGCATAGGGGCATAGGGTCAAACCCTACTATTTTAGCAGGATTCTGCGCCACAAGCCCCTTTTGGTTTGTCATTGCGAAGCCTTTGCAAAAGGCTGTGGCAAATCCATAATTTTGGATTGCTTATATTTTTACTATTTACGCCCCTACAAATACAAATAATCCAAAATAACGCACTTCTTTAAGATTCCATAGATTGATTTGCTTCTTGCATAATTATGGATTGCTTCGGCTAACTACTACGTCATTGCGAGGAGCGAACGCAATGAGAGAATAAGCAATAATATTGCACTGCTTTAAGATTCCATTGTAAAGTTTGTTTTATGTGATTATGGGTTTTTGCCCTAAAGCGGGTGAGTTGCTAACGCAACGCACACCACGATTCCTTGCAGGATCTCGCTAGGACAAATCCCGCGCAGTCATTGCAGCGCGTAAGCCTTAAACTTCTCACCCCTTTCCTTATAGGAGCTAAATTGGTCTAAACTCGCCGCAGCAGGAGAAAGCAAGGCGATTGCATTGGTTTGTGTGCGAAAGGAATCTTTCATCTTTGCAACAGCATTTTCTAGCGTATAACACGCACAATGTGGGGTTTTTGTTTCTTTTGCAAGAGTGCAGAGCTTATCGGTATTGCTCCCAATGGCAAAAATCTCCACATTACATTGCGCAATCAAGTCAAAAAGCGGAGTCAAATCCGCTCCCTTATCATCGCCACCTAGCACAAGCAGAATCTTTTTATCCTTGTAGCATTTAATTGCCTCCATTGTCGCATCAATATTCGTTCCCTTGCTATCATCTACCCACAAGTTACCATCTTTATCGTGAAATTCCTCCATTTTGTGCGCACCGATTTTAAAGGTATTTAAAAGTGCGTAATCTTGAATAGAAAATAGAATCTCACACGCGCTAAGGGCAAGAGTGGCGTCTAGTAAAAAAGGTTCTTTAAAGGCAATCGCACTTAAATTAAGGTGAAAAATATCCGCTAAATCCTGTGAATTTTGATAAAAAATGCAATTTGCAAGAGATTGTTTGCACAAAGGGTGTGATTCCAAATTCTTAGGCAGAATCGCTATTTCTTTCTCGCGCAAAAGGAGAATGGGCTTTAGCTTGTCTGCAATATAGTTTTCATAACTTCCGTGCCAACTAATATGGTCTTGCGAGAGCGGTAAAAGCAAATAGAGAATCGGCTTTGCGACTTGTGTATAATGCAGAGTAAAGGAGCTAGTCTCCAAGATCCAAAAAGGCGCATCGGGATTTAGCTTCGCTAAGGGTGTGCCGATATTGCCGCCGCTTTGTGCGCCATAGGATTCCAATAAATGCGTGAGCATTTGCGTGGTTGTAGTCTTGCCATTTGTGCCACTAATCCACACAGAAGGCGGCATTTTAGAAAGTGTGGTTGCAAAAAAATCATATTCACTGCAAAGCTTTGCTTGAGGGTGTGTGGCGATAAACTCTAGTGCGGTTGTAATCATCGCATTCTTAGGCGGAATCCCGGGACTTGTAACAATGGAGGCTTCGGGATTCTGTGCCAAGACTTCGCTTAGATTTTTGCTTGGAAGCAAAAGATTGCCTAAATCATCTTGACTTTTTTCTGTGAAACTATCATCTAGCACAATGCAAGGGGCAAAAGATTCCGCAATCGCGCGATTTGTCCCGCCAAATCCTAAGAGTATTAACATAGCAGTCCTTTAGCGAAGTTTTAATGTAAGAAGCGCGATGAGATTGCTCATTAACGCTACAATCCAGAATCGCACGATGATTTTACTTTCACTCAAGCCTTTTTCCTCAAAATGGTGGTGCAAGGGTGCCATTAAAAAAATCTTTTTGCCGCGCGTCTTGTAGCTTCCAATTTGCAAAATTACAGACAATGCCTCCACAACAAAGATAAAGCCGATTAAAAAAAGTAGAATCTCATTTTTAGAAACAATCGCCATATACGCGATAAACCCGCCAAGGCTTAAGCTTCCGCTATCTCCCATAAAAACTTGCGCGGGGTGGCAGTTATACCACAAAAAGCCAATTAGCGCACCAATGAGCGCGGCAGAGAGAATCACAAGCTCCCCACTATCTAGCACTTTAGGATAAAGCAAATAAGAGCTTAAGCCCGAGTGTCCCGCGACATAGACAAACACGCTTAAGGAAGTCAGCGCATAAATAGAGGGAATCGCAACCAATCCATCTAAGCCATCGGTGAGATTCACTGCATTGCTTGTTGCAACAAAAACAAGTGCCCAAAACAAGATACTAAAGAGATTCCAATCAAACATCGCATTTTTTAAAAATGGTAGATAAAATTCCGTGTTTAATCCCGCAAAATACAGCCCAGAGGACAAAATAAGGCTAATAAGAATCTGCAATAAAAACTTTGTTTTTGCGCGCATTCCAGCATTTTTACATTGCATAATTTTAGAATAATCATCACTCACGCCAAGCAGGGCAAAACAAAGCAAAGTGAGAATCCCAAGCAACACATAAGTGTGCGTTAATTTCGCGCAAAACAAAGTCGCAAGCAGGGTGGTGCCAACAAATACGATTCCGCCCATTGTGGGCGTATTGACTTTTTGTTGGTGGTTTTTGGGGGCAAATTCTGAAATGGGCTGACTTGCTTGTTTCTTACGCGCCCATAGAATGTAATGAGGCATTAAAAAAATATTTAATAAAAATGCCATAAAAAAGGCAATGGCTGAACGCACGGTAACATATTGAAAAATATTAATATTTAAAAATTCATACAAATAATACAGCATAAGCACACTTACAATTAGATTTTTTAAAAACTAGGCGCGATTCTATCTAAATTAACTTTAAAAATTAACGTTGTAGAAAAAAGTGGCGGAATCCTAAGGCAAAAAGCCTTAAAGATTCCAAAGTCATTTTAGTATTTTAAGAAATACTCTTGAATTGCTTTTGGGTCGCTTGTTTTAGTTAGAGCTAGAGCTAAAAGGATTCTAGCTTTTTGTGGATTTAAATCCTCTGCACTGATAAATCCAAGATTCTTATCCGCATCACCCACAGCTACACGTCCAGCAACAACTCTTGAGCTAACTGCCACATTTACACCCTGCTTTAAAAGCTCCTGTAAAATCGCTTTTTGGTTTTCGTGGATACCGCCCGCACCACTCCCTGCGACAACCAAGCCTTTTGCGCCCTCTGCAACAAAAGCCTTAGCGGCAGCTGCACTTCCGTCATTGGAATAAGTATAGAGAATATCAACCTTTGGAAGTGCAGTTAATTTGCTCACATCAAAAGGTGATTTTTTGGTGTGTTCTTTGGTAACATTATTATAGAAAAATGCCTTACCATCTACGATATAGCCCATATCACCAAAATCCGGGGACGAGAAAGCATCAACATTTAAACTATGTGTTTTGACAACACCACGTGCGCTTTGGATTTTATCATTCATCGCCACCATAACACCTTTGTTTTTAGCATTTTTATCTACCGCCAATGCCACTGCATTATAGAGATTCTTAGGACCATCTGCGCTCATTGCAGTGCTTGGACGCATTGCGCCTACTAATACAACAGGCTTATCGCTCTTAATGGTTAAATTCAAGAAATACGCAGTTTCTTCCATTGTGTCTGTCCCGTGCGTAATCACTACACCATCAATCCCGCTTGCAAAAAGCTTATTAATCTCTTTTGCTAAAGTTAGTTGAATCGCATCTGTCATATTGGAACTATCAATATTTGCAATCTGCATGCCAGAAATATCCGCTAAATCTTTAATTTGTGGCACTGCTTGGATTAGCACATCTACACCCACGACACCTGCTGTATATCCTGTTGTAGAAACCGCACTATCAATAGAACCAGCGATTGTTCCACCTGTAGCTAGAATCGCAATCTTAGGCTTCGCATAAGCCATACTCGCTCCTACAAACAAAGCAATTATACAAAGTAAAACTTTCTTCATACAATTTCCTTTAAAAAATATATTTCCAAAACTTGGAATCTTGTGATTATACAATTTTCTCGTTAATATAAATCTTTTATCATTTTTAAGTAAAAACTAGTAAAAATCTGCTAGAATTCCGCTTTGTTATTGACCCTTTCATCTAGTGGCCAAGGATAATGCTCTTTCACGGCATAAACGGAAGTTCAAATCTTTCAAGGGTCGCCAACTTCCTACCTACATTAACCACCCAGTAAGTTTTATGAGAGATTCCACATTAAGAGTTTTGCGGTTATGTTATAATTTGCGAATTTTATAAGGAGAGGCAATGAATGAGGACTTTGTAGAGGAAGAAGAGGACTTTTTAAATAAAAACGATAACGATGCGGTGCTACAAAAAGCGTGCCTTGCGATTAATCCTGCTAATGGCACTATTAAAGAGCAAAAGTATGGCAAAGCCTCTGTTATACTAGAAGTAACAAGCAAAATGGTTGTAGATAAAACAGGCTTAATCCACTCGGGCTATTTATTTTCAAGTGCTGCATATAGCGCGCTTTTAGCTGTGAATGACGTAAATGGAATCGTAATAGGTGCAGATGTGAAATTCCTAGCACCTGTTGAGCTTGGCAACATCGTGCTATTTAGCGCAGAAACATTGCAAGATGATACGAAAAAGCGCGAAGTCAAGGTGGAGGGCTTCGTGTTAGATATTAAAATTTTTGATGCGATGTTTTATGTTGCCGTGTTTGATAAGCACGTGCTAAGTTTGCACATCACAAGAGAAATGGAAAAGAAAATGAGTTAGGGGCTTAAATGGATAAGTTAAAAGTTGATTTGCACAACCACACAAGCCTTTGCAATCACGCAACAGGCAGTATGGAGGAATATATCAAAGAAGCCATTAAGAAAGGCATTGATGTGTTTGGATTCTCTTGCCATAATCCTATGTGCTTTGACGCGCAATACCGAATGCGCTTTGAGGAATTGCCCTTTTATCTAGGTGAGATATTGCGTTTAAAAGAAAAGTATCACGGAGAAATTGAGATTCTAAGTGCGCTAGAAATTGACTTTTTGCCACCTTTTATGGACGAATATCTTTTTACGCTTCCACTAGATTATAGAATCGGGGCGGTGCATTTTCTAGGCGATTGGGGGTTTGATAATCCCGAGTTTATTCGGGAATATTCTAAACGCGATATTAATGAATGCTGGGTAGAGTATTTTAAAGCCACAGAAATGCTAGCGCAAAGTGGGAAGTTTGATATTTTAGCGCATATGGATTTACTAAAGGTGTTTAAGCATTATCCGACAAAAGACTTAAGAAAAGAAATAGAATCTGCGCTTAAAGCAGTTAAACAAGCTAATATGTGCGTAGAACTTAATGCTGCAGGATTTCGCAAGGAAGTAGGCGAGCAGTATCCTAGCAAAACAATTTTGCAAATGGCGTATGCGCTAGAGATTCCAATAACCTTTGGTAGTGACGCACACGCAATTCCACAAATTAATTTTAAACGCAAAGAATTAGAACAAGTTGCAAGAGAAGTTGGCTATACTAAGTGTGCGCTTTATCGGCAAAGAGAACGAGAAATGGTAGAATTTTAGCATAATTTCTCAATAAAAATTAAGTAAAATTGCGCTAAATTCTCAATCTCTCTTTTTACAAGTTTGCGGAGGGTATATGTCACTGGTGGGCATCGTGGGCTTCAAACCCATTTGAGCGGATAGGTGTCTATTTGCTGGGGAGTTCGATTCTCTCACCCTCTCGCCAATTTTTTAAAGGACTTATCATCAAAAAAAATAAATTTTTATCAAAAGACTTTTTTAATTTTGTTAATGCACCAAAAGACACTAAAACATTAAGCCTTTGCGTGCTTATTATGCTTGGAATCTTAACGCTTTTAGGATTGTTACAATCCTTTAGCTTTTTGCGATTCCTACCCCGCGTACAATTTTGGCTTCTAGGCTATATGGGCTATATTTGGAGTTTTGCTCTAGCCTTTGGAATTTATAAGACACAAAAATTACCCAATATCCACAATCCACGCTTCTTAGAACAAACGCTTGGAATCATCATTGGAATCTTTGCCCTTCTTGTTTTGCAAGGAGTGTTTTTTGACAAAGCCGGTATTTTAGGTGTTGCTTTTAATGATGTATTAAAGCCCATCATCGCGCCACTTGGAGTATTTACGCTAAGTCTTATGATGCTTATGCTAAGTATTATTTTGTATAGTGGAAAATCTCCACAATCCCTTTTTAAAATGCTTCTTGCCGCACTCAAAGATGATTTCAAAAAAGATTTAGAGAACACAAAAAACCAAAAAGAAAAATTACACAAAAACACAGAAAAATTAAAGCA
>JALEPE010000059.1 GCA_022766795.1 Helicobacter sp. | reverse complement strand
CAAACTCCAAAATCTCCGCTTCCTCCAATAAGTGTTTATCGTATTTCACAACCACAACCTGTTCGCTCTCATTAATATACCATTCAAGGATTCCGTGCAATTCGCCCAAAACCTCTAAATTTTGGTGCGTGATTGCGTTTTTTAAGGGCAAATAGAGATTCTTTTGCATTGTTGGATTTGCTAAAAGCGAAAAAGAAAGAATCCATAAAAAGGACGCAATCACCACAAACATCGTAATAGAAAGCATACTAAAAAACGCATAAAAATGCCCACCCAAAAGCGCACCAAAAAAACTACCTAAATACCCAAAGGAAGTAAAAATCCCCATAGCACTTCCCTTTTGGTGTGCCTTGCAATAGCGACTAGCAAGGCTTTGCATAATGGGTTCGTGGATAGAGAATCCTACAAAAAACACCAAAACCCCGAGAATAAACACTACTTGACTTTGGCTAAGGAATAGCAAATAGCTCAAAACAAAAAACAAGATTCCAACAATCATCACCGCCTTAAACTTGCCCTTTTTCTCCGCTAGTATCGCAGCAGGAGCCATTGCAAAGAATCCTAGAAGAGAAGCGGGGATATACACTTGCCACAAGTCCTCTTTAGGCATTTCAAAGCCCTTAACAAGCGCAATGGGAATAATGAGAAACGCTAAAGTCATAAAGCCTTTTTGCAAGAAATTTGTGAGATTCATAATTTGGAGATTCTTATTTTTCAAAATCGCACTATATTCCCCGCTATGCTTTGCAAAGCGATAAGTAACCTTGGGCGCGTTTGGCACAGCAAAAAACAAAACCACGATTCCAAAAATTGCTAATGCACAGGTAATCCAAAAGAGGCTTGGGATTCCATAATGCGCACCAAGGATTGGACCTAAAATTAGTGCAAAAGTAAAGCTTAGCGAAATGGTAGCTCCCATAAACGCCATTGCTTTGGTGCGATTCTCTTCGCGCACTAAATCCGCTATCATCGCACTTATAACGCCTCCAACCGCTCCAGCGCCTTGCAAAAATCGTCCAAGAATTAGCATATAAATATCTTGACTCAAAGCGCATAGCAAAGAGCCTAGCGCAAAAATCACAAGCCCTAGCGCAATGAGGCTTTTGCGTCCAAACTTATCGCTTAAAAATCCAAAAGGAATCTGAAAAAGCACTTGCGTAAGGGCGTATCCACCCATTGCGATTCCGATTAAAATAGGGCTTGAACCCTCTAAAGAGAGCGCATAAAGCGATAAAACAGGCATTACGATAAACAATCCAAAAAACCTAGAGGCTAGAATGAGGCTTAAAGGTAAGCTTTGCTTGATGAGGGATTCCTTTGCCATTTTGTATCCTTATGCTAAAATTCCAAAACAAAATTGTGATTCTACTAAAAAAAAGATAAAGGGAAGGATATGCGCTTAATTTTAGCAACTTCAAATGCAGATAAAATCAGAGAGATAAAAGAGATTTATGCGGATTTAATGCGAGACTTTACGCTCAAGATTCTTGCGTGGAGTGAGCTTTTAGAACCTTTTGAAATAGAAGAAAATGGCACAAGCTTCCAAGAAAACGCACTTTTGAAATCTAGGGCGGTTTTTAATGCGCTTAAAACACAAGGAATCTTAGAGGAGCGCGACATTGTCCTATCCGATGATAGCGGAATTTGCGTGGATTTACTAGGAGGTGCGCCCGGAATCCATAGCGCAAGATATAGCGGGGGTGGAGCGGTGGAAAATTTAGAAAAACTGCGCAGCGAAGTGGAGAGGCTAGGCGGGACTTCAAAGGCGCATTATTGCGCTTGTATTGGAATTTCTAGCGCACAAGGCGACTTTAGCGCACACGGATTTATGTATGGCAAAGTGATTGCACAAAAAAGGGGTAACAATGGCTTTGGCTATGACCCAATTTTTATTCCGAGTGGATTTACGCAAACCTTAGCCGAGTTAAGCGGTGAGGAGAAAAACTCCATTTCTCACCGCAAAATCGCACTAGAGAATGCGCACTATATTTTAGAAGCACTCTTTAAATTATTCTAAATACGAAAAATGTGGAATCTCAAAGGTTTTGCCAACCTCTTGCGTATTCCTTGCGTCATTGTGATTCTATTTTATAATAATAAACTGCCATCTCTTATGTGTTTTGCTTGAAAATAATATCTTTTTCTCTATGATTGCAAACAATAAATTCATAAAGATACCGCAAAACAATAAAGCGTGGAATTACAAAGGATTCAAACCGCTTTTATGCGACCATTTTGGCGTTGTATCTTGCCCTCCAACTCGTATTCAAAAAGTATTTCTCCAAAGCGCAAAAATGCTTCTTCAAACATTGGATTGCCTTTGCAAAATTCTAAAATTTCATCTTGTTTATCCATTGTTTTTTCATTGCATAAATTAGAATCGCACGATTCTGCACAACAGCCCGCAATAAACTCATCTATATCCCAAATGACTTGTGCCTTACCACTTTTAGCTAAACTCTGCGTGCCTTGACTCTGCCCAATGTGATGGGGCGGGACAAAGATTTGCTTACCTAAGCTTAATGCATAATTTGCGCTTTGCATTGAACCGCTTTGTAAATCTGCTTGGGGGATTATGACGCATTCCCCAAGACTAACGACTAACTTGTTGCGCTCCAAAAATGAAAAGGCATAGGGCGTATAAGGTGCGGTAAATTGACTTAAAGCTAAGCCTTGCTCATAAATTTTTATGATGGTTTTTGTGTTGCTTTTAGGATAAATAATGTCTAAAGAAGCGGGCGATATCATAATTGTATTGGGCAAAGAGTTCATATGTGCGATAATATCAACACCAAGCGCGCCACCACTTACAATCGTGATTCCTTGCTGGGAGAGTTTTTTGGCAATGGTTTGGGTGAAATTCTGGGCATAAGGGTTAGGATTGCGTGTGCCTAAAATGGTGATTTTACGGGTTGTTAGAAGCTCTAAATTCCCGCAATAATACAATGTTTTTAAATTTTTGATTCCTGTAAGTTCGGGTGGAATTTCTGTTGTTAAAAAATCCAATACTTTTACTCTTCTTTTTGTACAAGGTAAATCACTACGGAATCCACAAATCCATAGCGACGGTATCCATCGCTCTCACCATCACCCTCAAATTGTTCTAAAATCGCCCCGGATTCGTGGTTTTGTAGAAGTTTCACAAGTTCAAAACTTTTACCATAACGTTCAAAATAACGTTTAATTGTAATTGCCCAATTCACTTCCGCTTCGCCTAGTGCCTTCTCAATCTGTTTTAGATACGCAGTTTTTAACAATGCACCAATCTTATCAATCCAATAATTAATCGTCATATACTCTCCAAGTAACACCATTGCGTGTTTTGCGTTTCCTTCGTATGCGTAGGGCTTAGCCTCCTCATAATGGCGCAAAAAGTCTTTTGTAAATTCCTTAAATTGCTCCATTGAACGCAAACTCTCAATCTCACTAATGAGCGCATACACTTTTTTTACATCGTTAGCTTCAATGGCAAGAAGCAGGTTTTGCTTTTGTTGCATTAGCACAATCCGTTCATTCGCAGCACGTTTTAAAGGCGGGAATAAAAGTAGGGTTTCTGCAATTTTTTTAGCCTCATCATAACGGAAATTTTTTTCTAACTCAATGAGATTAACAAGCATTCGCTCACCCACTAAAAGCACTTTTTTATATAAATTCATATCCCGTAAGAAAGAAAATTGAAAGGTTAAGCTAAAATATTCTTTAAAATTTTGTTTTTTAATAAAAGATTCTGCCTTTTCAAACACATCACTATTGCGTAAAAGCTGCACAATCAATTCTTTTTTAGGTGTATTATTAAAAGGTGCTAAAATCTGTTCCGCCTTGGGTTTATTGACATTTGCATTTTCAACTAAAAGATTCTTAGCGTCAAAAAATGTCTTATTCCAAATATTTTCTAGCTTTTCATAGGCTTGTGTTTTAGCTAAAAACTTTGTGGTTTGCAACATTTCATAGGCTTTTGTAAAGTCGCGCTTGTTAATTAACTCTAAAAATGTTTTTACTCCGTCTTTTTGCGCAAGATAAAAGTCAAATTCACGCTTTTTAGACTCGCTAACAACAAAAGGCGCTGTAATTTCAATGGCTTGTTCTATGGCATCATGGTTAAGCAAATCAATGGCTTGCTGTAAAATTTGAGGCCATACCTCATCAAAAACTTTTGTTAGTGGGTGGATACTTAAAAACACATTGTTATTAATCGCTTCACGTGCGCTTTTATAATCTTTGCGGTCTAGGCTTTCTTTTAGGGTTTCCTTACCCTCATTATAATCAATAGCAATTAATGCGCCATCAATGGCACCGATATACAAATACCCCAAAGAAAATACTAACGATGCGATTCCGGCGTGTTCGGTTTTAATCTCCATTACCTTGGTATTGTCCTTTAACCCAATCACATAAAGTGTATCTGAGCGCGTCCCAACCAATGCGTAGTTTTCCTCCGATTCTATGGCAATACTTGTAGGCCAAAAGGCAAAAGGATATTCTTGTGAAATAATTTTACCTTCTCTTAAGCTAAAGATTATGGAAGCGTTGTTGCGACAAATAAGCATAAGTTTCTCGTCATTATCAAAAAAGCAAGAATCCTCCACCACATCATTGGTTGCAAAGTTGAAGGCGATTTTATGGCGCAACATATCAAAAACCATTGTGAATTTATCAAAGCCACTAATGGCTACAAACTCGCCACTCTTTGAAAAACGAATTGTGGAGATATAATCAGAACGCGCTAAAAGCGATGAACTAAGCAAAAAACTGCGTCCGTCATAAAAAAATACGCGTCCGTCTTGCCCGCCTGTGGCGAAAAATCTCCCATCGTATGAAAATGCAGAGGATTCTATATCTCCATCGTGATCTTGCAATGTTGCAATGATCTTGGGCTTAGAACCACTAAATTCTAAGACAATCGCCTTTTTCTCGCTAAAAATGGGAATGCAAAAAAAATGGTGTGGTGATACTCCAAAAGCGTGTGAATAGCGGTGAGGGGATTCTATATTTTTAGCAATTTGGACATTTTTTGCAATCTTTAAATCCTTATCCACTTCTACAATATGGAATGTATTATCCACACACAATGTGGAATCTTTAGATTGCGCAATACTTAAAACACTGCCTTCTAGCTGTTGAGTGACTTCCGGAATTGCCATTTATGATGATTCCCCTTGCCAAATAAATATAGAAACTGCTTGATTTTAGCACAATTTTTTTACAAAAGCGTTTAAGGTGTAATGATTTCGTGAATATATACAAGTTCTACGCCGCTTTTAGACAAATAATCCTCTGCATTTTTAAGTGCCATAAATGTTTCTTTGTGTGGATGTCCAATGGCAATGGCATAGCCTTTTGTCTTTGCAATTTGCACCGCTAAAATTAGCTGTTTAGTAATTGCTGGAATCTCTAGGTTATTATCCAAAAATACATCACGCACTAAAGGTGTTTGCTGGCAAGGATTATTGGGAATATAGGAAACTTTCGCATAGGCAGCAGAGGATTGCGTATTGCCAATGGTCTTGGAATCTACAAAGTTTATCGCACTCGCATTTAATGCTTCTAAAAGTAACGTCATAGATTCTATATCTTGTGTAAATTTACTGCCTGTATGGTTGTTGATATAAGCTAGATTTGGAAAATCCTTTTTGATATTTTGGATTCTTTGCCTTATTTTTGTTTTAGAATCACCGACAAAGAGCCACTCGTGTTCTTTTTGATAGAAATTTATAGCCTCTAGGGGTAAATGCACCATATAAGAGGGTGCATTTTTTGCAATTTTGGGCGTATCGGGATTAGCTTTTCCTTTGGGGAATAATGAGGGTGTTAGTTTAAAAGAAATCCTTTTTAATGCTTGATACTGCGCATTTGAACCAATATCATCAATAATAATAGCAAGCTGTGGTTTGTGTCGCACACATTGTGGAATCGCAGAGCTTTGCGTAGTAATTTGCGCTAGGTTAGATTCTAAAGTTTGTGGAGTTTGCGCCACCTCTAGTGGAATCGTGGCTGTCTTTGTAGTTGTGTTTTGTAATGGCGTTTGCTCCTGTAATTTGGCTAATTTTTCTTGTTCTTTGGCTAAATTTTCCGTATTTTCTTGCTTTAGTCTTTCAATTTTTGCCTTTAGGAAGTCAATGTTTTTTTGGATTGAATCCGCATTGTTTTGCGATAAATCCTCGTGCATGGTGGAGGATTCTTGAGATTCTGAACTTAATGTTATGCTTTGGGATTCTTGCGCGATTTTTAAATTTTTGGTCTTAATAGGATTAACACTAGGGACAAAGTTAAAAACCAAAAGAATCAATAATAACGCAATAATCCCTATGGTTACAGGTTTAACTTTATCCATTTGAAAATTATTTTTCTAGCAAAATTTCAACTTCAAGCGTATTAAAATCTTGATTGGAATCAGTTTTAATATCTATCTTTTGCGCTTTTGTGTATTTTTTAATCACCTCTAAGATTTCTTGCTTCATCGCGTCCATATAAGGTACATTAATGGCGCGTTCGTGGGCTAAAATTAAAGTCAAGCGGTCTCTTGCCTCTTGCGCAGAGGATTTTTTACCCCCAAAGATTTTTTCTATCAAGCTCATTTAAACAGCCTCCCAAAGAATCCCTTTTTGGCTTTTAATTCCAAATAAGGCACTTCCTCGCCCAAAATGCGTTTTGCGATATTTTGATATGCTTTTGCCGATAAGGAATCGCCATAAATTACAGGCTCACCGGTGTTTGTGGAGGAAATGATTTTCTCATCTTCTGGCACGATTCCAATCAAAGGCAACGCAAGGATATTTAGCACATCTTCCACGCTTAACATCTCGCCTTTTTCTACCATTTCAGGCTTTAAGCGGTTGATGATGATATGTTTTAACACTTCCTCGCCCTTTTGCGCTTTTTGACTTTTTGCATCTATGATTCCAATCACTCTATCGGCATCACGCACACTAGAGACTTCGGGTGTAGAGATGATTAATGCCCTATCGGCTAGAAAAATTGCGTGTTCAAACCCGCCTTCAATCCCTGCAGGAGAATCTAGCAAGACAAAATCAAATTCCTCTTTTAATTTATGAATCAATCCCGCCACTTTCTCTTTGTCCAAGATATTTTTATCTTTGCTTTGACTTGCGGGGAGGAAGTAGAGATTCTTTGTTTTTTTGTCATTGATAAGGGCTTGGGAGAGGTTGCACTCCCCCTCCATTACGCTTACAATATCATATACGATGCGATTTTCTAAGCCTAAAATCATATCTAAATTGCGCAAACCAATATCAAAATCCACCGCTACAACTTTTTTGCCAAGTTGCGCTAATCCCACCGCAAGATTCGCTGTTGTCGTTGATTTGCCTACGCCACCCTTTCCTGAAGTAATTGTCATCACGCACCCACTCAAACTATACACCTTCTTTGTAAAATAAGCTAAAAATTATAGCTTTTGCAGGATTTAATATAAATTAAATATAGAAAATTTTATAAATTTTAAAGGATATTTTGGAATCTTAAAAAACCTTAAAGCAATGCAACACGCGCAAAGAAAAGCCAACCATTGCGTCATTGCAAGATTCCGCAAGGAATCGTGGCAATCTATAATCTAACATACCTATAAGTTTTACAATGGAATCTTAAAGCAGTGCAACATTATAGATTGCTTCGTTCGTTCCACTCCCTCGCAATGACGCGATGGTTAGTCTTTCTGTCATTGCGAACAAAGTGAAGCAATCCATAATATTGCAAAAATTAGATTTAACAATGAAATCTTTAAGGAAGTGTAGTATTATAGATTGCCACAATTCTATTTCATAGAATCTCGCGATGACGAAGTTGGTTGATTCTCTATTGTTGCAAGAAGCAATCCGCAATGATGCAGTAGAATCTCTTAGAATAGAATCAAAAAAGACTTGGAATATTTGTAAGGGATTGAATATGGTAACTTTTGCGGTGGATTTTACAGAATCCATACTGCTTGATTGCGCTCAAATGCGCTTTTGTCCCATAGCCCTTATTGTGTGCAAAACCATATTGGGGATATTCCTTATCCAAAGTGAGCATTTCCGCATCTTTTGCGCTTTTTGCTAAAATGCTCGCAGCACTGATTGCGTGGAGTTTGGAATCTCCTTTAATCAGTGTTTTTAAATGTGGAATCTTAAAATTACAATTTCCGTCAAAGACAAAAAAGGGTGCATTGAGTGCCTCCAAAATCTCTTGCAAGGATTCCTTAATACACGCGCTTAAGCCTTTTTTGTCAATCTTATTAGCACTGCTTTGCACCAAGTGAAAATTTGCGTGTTGTTTGATTTGTTCTGCTAGAGAATCGCGGGTGTTTTGGGATAGAACTTTGGAATCTTTGAGTTGGTTTAAGAGGCTGTTTGGGGGATTGTTAAGTAACACACCACAAACAAAAAGAGAACCCGCAATACAGCCGCGTCCCGCCTCATCAATGCCACAGATTGCAGGATATTGATTTAAAGGAATCGCGAGGGATTCTAGGGTTTGGCGTAAAGAATAGGGTAAGTTTGATAAAATAGGATTATCCTCTAGCTTAGGATTGGAAGTAGGAATCTCTAAAGTGGAATCCCAAAGCAAAGAGGCTTTATTTTGATGTTTTGCTTTAGCCATTACAAAAGCCTAAAATCTAGCGCACTTGGTAATTTCCACGAATTTTATACTTATAAATTGTAAGCGATTCCACACCCATAGGACCGCGTGCATGAAGTTTTGATGTAGAAATTCCGATTTCAGCTCCATAGCCAAACTCCCCGCCATCACTAAAGCGCGTAGAGGCATTAGCATACACGCAAGCAGAATCCACCGCATTAAAGAACTGCTCAATCAAGCTATAATTTTCGCTTAAAATCGCCTCACTATGTCCGCTACTAAATGCTGCAATATGCTCTAGCGCACCTGTGATTCCGCTAACAACGCGCAAGTTTAAAATATTCTCCCCATACTCTTTATGATAATCTTGCATTGGAATCACACTGCAAGGAATTGCGTGCGCACTTAAGATTTGACAGCTTTTTGCGCAGCCCTTGAGTATTGTGCCTTTTGCGCATAAAGCTGCTGCAACTTGCGGCAAAAAACTCTCTGCGAATGCAGAATCTACAAGTAAGGTTTCACACGCATTGCACACGCTTGGGCGAGAAGTTTTTGCATTCACAATGACTGCAATAGAATCACTAATCTTGCAAGTTTGCTCGGCAAAAATATGGCACACACCTTTATCTTGCTTAATAATTGGGATCTTTGCATACTCGCTAACAAAAGAGATAAGTCCCTCTCCCCCGCGTGGAATCACTAAATCAATCAAGCCTTTTGCGCTCAAAAGATCTTTTAATTCCTCTCTATCTCTCATTGCAGGCAAAAGCATCATACAATCCTTTGGTAAATGATGTTTTTCTAACACAGCATAAAAAGCCTCCATAATGGCTTCGTTGCTGTTTTGAGCTTCTTTTCCGCCTTTTAGCACGCAAGCATTACCGCTTTTAAAACAGAGTGCTGCGACATCACTTGTTACATTAGGGCGCGATTCATAAATGATTGCAATCACGCCTAAGGGGACACTTACTTTTTGAATTTCTAATCCACAATGGTTACTAAACCCCCCTAAAACTCTATTGAGTGGATCTGGAAAATCGGCAATTTGATACAGGGATTCCGCCATATTTGCGATTTTTTTAGAATCTAAGGCTAATCGCTCCAACATTGCTGCATTTAAATTTAATGTTTTAGCAAAAGCTAAATCCCGCTTGTTTGCGTCTAAAATTTTTTGTTCTCTTTGCTTTAATGCCTCTGCACAATCGCGTAAAACTTGCGCACGCAAGTGATGCGGTAATGATGCCATCATAGACTTTGTATCGCATATACGCCGTAATTGCTCGCTTAATTGCATAACTTTTCCTTGCATTAAATTTATTCGCGCATTATATAAATCTGCTATAAATTTTATCTTATAAAACTAACTTTAAAGCACAAATTATTATAATTCCACATTTAGAATTTCAATAAAGGTGTGTCGTGTTAAAGTGGGACGAAGAGTTTAGCATTAAAAATCAGCATTTAGATGAACAGCACAAGCAATTTATGCAACAAATCGCAGATGCTTTAGCCTTAACAAAAGACCACTCTGAAAACAAATTACAAAAGTTAGAATCACAAATGAATGCAGCCATACAAGGTGCGCAAGAGCATTTTAAGGCTGAAGAAACTTATATGCAACACATCGGCTATCCTTTTGCAAGCAAGCATAAAATCCTACATAGAGAATTAATTTCTAATATTTCTATGTTGATGATGGATTTAGAAGATGTAGAAACTTGTGCGCAGGAATTTTATAATTGTATGCATAGCTGGCTTATTAACCATATTCTAGTGGAGGATAAGCAAATAGAATCTTATCGGAATCGTTTGCACGATATTAAAGAGATTCCGTATAGTTTAGAGCAAAGGACGAATATTCTAGCCGAAAAGGTTGATATTTCTAAAGAAAAAACGCATAAATATATTTGTCTGTGCCATTTAAAGGAATTTCAAGTGTGTGACTCTTTGCATAAAATTATGCAAGAGGAAGGCACATTTATCCGTTGCAAAGTCTGCAAACAGCCCATCACACATCGTGATGATGCGCTAGATGATGAAGATAACTTTGAAGCCCTAGCTAAAAAATATTTTAAACAATTTTAGGATTTTTAAATGCAGTTTAACTCTCGCGGATTTAAAGTTGTTAATAATATTAATAATTTGCGCAATTTCTTGGTGCAAGCGCAGAAAAATATTGGTGCTGAAATTGACTTTTATCTTTTGGGATTCCACACTTTTTATAGCAAAAGAGGTGAGAATAAATATAAGCCCATTCACGATACAACACTCTTTAGTAAAAATTCCAATTTCACTGCAAATATTGATATTAAACAAACTTATGATGTTGAGATTCTTAAAAAAAGTGATAAGCCTAAGCGCACCTTTGGATTTAAGCTTTTTCCCTCCGATGATACGGTGTTGCGTGCAGTGCTTTTATGCAATGCAGATATGCAATACCACGATTCCATTAAAAATGACATTTATCAAGAATTGTATAAGACAATGGCTTTACAAGGCTATTTGATTGGTATTAGAGAATATAACAAGCTTTCTTTGCAGCTTGATGGCTTTGTGGATGCGTTAAAGCAGGGTAAAATTGTTCCCAAACTTACGCTTAATATCGGTGTGGGTGTAGCAAGCAAAGAGGGGACAAATGGAATCTTAAAGAATCTCTGGCAAATGCAAGACGATCCATCCATAAAGGGTGATGAAAACTTTCAACCTAAAATTTGTATGCAATCTGTGCGCAAAGGTGATGAACTTTTTGAATATGTTAAGCCTGTTGTTGGTCATATCGGTAGAAATTTAAAGGGAGAGTTTCTTGAGATTGCAAAGGTGCAATCTAATGCTATCAAAACAGATTCCACAATCCGAGCAAGAGAAGATAGCGATATTATCAAATATCAAGCGGCAAGAGATGGATTTTTAAAGGAAGTTAAGCCATTTTGCTACCAAATTAGCGATGAGTTAAGCACAACAAATCAGCCTACGCAGGAACAAAAACCGCAAGAAAATGGCACACAAACATCATTAAATATCGGTGGGCAGACACATAGCACTTCTAAAATTCAAACCGATATTGCCTTTATTGGCTCTCACCGCGGAGAGATTAAAGCCCATACGGTTGTTATTGATGTATTGGAAAAAGGGAGCGTTGAAGCAAGAGTTGCCTTTATTAACAGCACGCTTGGCGGAACGATTGTTGCAGATTATATTTATATTAAAGATGTGCGTTCTTACAATGAAATTTACCCGCGCTATAGCCTTGTTGTTGATAATATTCTAGGCGAGCATAATACTTTTGAATTAAATCCAGCACGTTTTGCATTTACTAGACGCGATCGTTTAGAATATATTATGCTTTCTGACCAAATCAAAATTCGTCTGCGCCACTTAAAAAAACAAATGGACGAAGCGTATGCTTATTTGCTCGCATCACAAGGTAAAGCGCACAAAATCCAACACGATATGGAAGAAAAGCCCGATGAGAAGCTTCCTAAGAATCTCCAAAGTATTTTAGACCAATACAAGAGAGTTTTGGAACAATACAAGCAACTTCTTGTAGAATATCACGATATTATTAATCTCTACTACACGAATGAAGTGCGTTTAAAGAATATTGACGAGGGGGCATTGTTGGCTAAAATGATGGTGCGTGGATCAATCTCGGAGGCAGAAACAATGGTAAAATTCAAAGCCTATGCAAGCAAGCACGAGGAGACTTTAAAAACAGTTTTAAGCCAAAGCGCGCCTGCACGATTCTTTGAAGTTATTAAAGAGGGTGATTTCTTCCGCTTGCGCACAGACAATACATTCAATCCAGAGCTAACAAATTGGATAGAGGAAATGCGTCCAAAACAACAATAGGAATCCTCCTGCCTTATAACGCGTTTCTTGCGCTACTTCTTTGTGTATGGTGTTCGCATCTTTAGGCGCATTTTCACCACAGCCATAAATCCAAGCAGGAAAATCATATTAATCCAATATTTGCTAGAATATTTAGCATTTTTTCTTGTTTTGATGGGACGCTTGTTATTGTGTCCTTGCGTGTTGTTGCTCCGTTATTGCGAGCAAGGCTTTAACCTTGTGTGGCAATCCAAAATCTAGTTTTATTGACTTAAGTTTGCATTGTGGATTGCTTGTTATGCTAGTAATGACGGAATTCCAAGTGCTATTGCGAGATTCCATAGGAATCATAGCGTGCTGCGCAAAGCTGCGTGTCCATATTTGCGCGTTTATAAATCAAATATTTTAAAAGACTGCATTTTACGTCCTAAAAATTCCAAAAATTTAAAAAACACGGCACAAAGCATAAAAATAATGCTAAAATACACCGCAAATTTTAATTCAAATTCTATGGAGGGATTTATGGAAGAAGCTAAAAATATATCAAATCAACTTTTAGAAGGCGTGAATGCTCTTGTAGAAGCACTGCAACAAGCAAAAGATGAAAACCAATCGTTACGTCAACAAATTGTGCTTTTGAAGGCGGAAGCAGAGGCAAAAAACTCTGAAATTACTACTCTTTATGATGAAATTGGCGCAAAAGAGCGTGAGCTTGAAGAGGTGCTTAACAAAATCCAAAATGCACTAGGACGCTAATGGATAATGTATTTCGTGTTAGTATTGCGGGACGTTGCTTTGATGTCCCCACGCAGGAAATCTCTCCAACTACGCTAACTGCTCTAAAGGCAATTACAGATGCGAACAACAATAGCATTAATGCGCGCGACCTTTTGTGCGCGTTTTTAGAATCTTTAGAGGAAAAAAATGTTTTAGAAAACGCTATAATACAGGCGAATCAAAAGCTACAAAGCATACAAAATACCGATACTAACATCTAAATTTGCAAGAATTTTTCTATCATATTATCATTTTAAAGCAAAATTCTCCATTGCTAACCTATGCTAGCAAAACTCCTTTGGAAATTGGTAGGCTCGTTGCGATTCCGCTTGGGCGCAAACAAATACAAGGTGTGGTGCTACAAGAATGTCAAAAGCCGAAATTTGCGTGTAAGGAAGCAACCCCTCTCAATGCGCGTTTTATGGAATCGCAATGCGCTTTAGCGGAATTTATTACGAGTTATTATTGCACGACGCGCTCACACGCCTTTAGCCTTTTTACGCCCTTTGATATGGCACATACAAGAGAATTTACGCCCTTAAAATTTACAATGCAACCCCTTAGTCAAAAGCAGCAAAACGCTCTAGAATTTATCAACGCACATCAAGAATCTCTACTATTTGGTGATACAGGCAGCGGTAAGACAGAAATTTATATCCATTTATTTAATCAAAGTTTGCAAAAGGGTAAAAATGTGCTTTTTTTAATGCCAGAAATTGCGCTAACACCACAAATGGAGAAGCGGTTAAAGGCTGTTTTTGGAGATTGTTTAGCATTTTGGCATTCTAAAATTACTAGACGTAAGAAAGATAAAATTTTAGAGGATTTAAAAAATGGCAAGGTTAGAATCTTGGCAGGTGCGCGTTCTGCGCTGTTTTTGCCTTTAGCAAATTTGGATTTAATTGTTATTGATGAAGAACACGATGATGCGTATAAATCTAACGCAAACCCCCGCTACCACGCGCGCGATGTTGCTTTGTATTTTGCAAAGATGCAAAATATCAAGATTCTACTAGGTTCAGCGACACCCTTAGCAACAACCTATTATCGCGCAAAGGAAAATCATACACTATTCCGTTTGCAAGGCACGCATTTTAATGCGCTTAAATCTTACGCTTTTAGCACAAGCACGGAATCCCTAGCGCCCGAAGTGCTAAATGCCTTAGCGCATAATTTCAAGGCGGGAAAGCAAGCGATTGTATTTCTGCCCACACGCGCAAATTTCAAGCATTTGCTGTGTGAGCAATGTGGCGAAAGCATAGAATGTCCAAATTGTAGCGTAAGCTTAAGTTTGCACGCTAAGGATTCCACATTAAAATGCCATTATTGCCACTATTCCTGCGCCATTTTGGAATCCTGCCCACGTTGTGGTGGGCAGTTACACACCTTACGTATTGGCACGCAAGAGTTTGCTAAATCCTTGAAGGAGTATTTAAAGGATTGTAATATCGCGTGTTTTGATAGGGATTCCATTACCACACAAAAGAAACTTACGCAGACACTGGATTCTTTCAATCGCAATGCCATTGATATTTTGGTTGGCACGCAAATGTTATCAAAAGGACACGATTATCACAATATTGCTTTAAGCGTTGCATTGGGACTTGACTATGTCTTAAAGGGTTCAGATTATCGCGCTAGAGAACGCGCGCTAATGCTTGGCGTGCAACTCTCTGGGCGCAGCGGGAGAAAAGAGAGTGGGGAAGTGCTAATTCAAAGCGTACATAGCGAGTTTTTTAAATATTATTTGCAAGACTATGCGCAATTTTTAGATGATGAATTAGCAATGCGTGTTGGGCTGTATCCACCTTTTGTGCGCTTAGCATTGGTGCATTTTAGTCAAAAATCAAAGGAAAAAGCACAAACTCTAATGCGAGAAGCCCTGAATTTATTACAAAAAGAAATTCAAGATTCCAAGCTTATTGTGGAAATTGTGGGAAGCGGAGAAGCCCCGATTGAACGGATTTTAGACAAATGGCGTTATGTGATAATGCTGCGTTCCTCTAGTGTGAAACATTTGCATTTAGCACTAAAGCCTCTTGTGCATTTTTCTTGTGAGATTGACATTGATCCGATAAATTTTAATTAAGCCTTGCCGCAAGCACAGATTCGCACACATTAAGAAAATAAACGACAAAAGACTAACTACCACTGCGTCATTGCGAACGAAGTGAAGAGGAGTGCGGCAATCCATAATCCTGTAAAAATTAGATTTAACAATGGAATCTTAAAGCAGTGCAATATTATTGCTTCTTCTCTCACTGCGTTCGCTCCTCGCAATGACGTAGTAGTTAGCCGAAGCAATCCATAATTACGCAAAAAGCAAATCAATCTATGGAATCTTAAAGAAGTGTGTTATTGTGGATTATTTGTGTTTGTAGGGGCGTAAATAGTAAAAATATAAGCAATCCAAAATTATGGATTTGCCACAGCCTTTTGCAAAGGCTTCGCAATGACAAACCAAAAGGGGCTTTAGCGCAGAATCCTGCTAAAATAGTAGGGTTTGACCCTATGCCCCTATGCTTTTTGCAATACCAATTTTTGCAATTTTTTGCCCTTGAAAATCGCTTAAGCTTTGAAATGCTTGGCATAGAGGAATTGCTTTATTTTGAGAAA
>JALEPE010000047.1 GCA_022766795.1 Helicobacter sp. | reverse complement strand
GGGCAGGGCAATGTCAATTTAGATGATATTTTAAGTCAAATCTTTAGTGGAGGGTTTAGAAATTTTAGCGACGGAACGAACTTTGGTGGATTTAATAGCCGTAGCGGGTTTGATTTTTTTGAAGGCGGTTTTAATACGCGTCAAAATTTAGACATTAATGCACAGATTACGATTCCATTTACAACTGCAATTTTAGGTGGTTTGCATAATGTCAATGTGCAGAACCAGAGCTATGATATTAAGATTCCAGCGGGTGTAAAAAATGGTGAAACAATCCGACTAAGAGGCAAGGGCAGTACAATGGGGGGACAGAGTGGTGATTTGCTGCTGAAAGTGAGTGTTGCCCCTCATCCGGAATATATCCAAGAGGGTGATAACTTAACAAAACGCATTGAGATTCCACTAAAAACCGCACTCTTTGGTGGTAAAATAGAAATAGAAACCCTACGTAAAACCATTACGTTAAAGGTCCCAAAGAATACGAAAAATTCCCAGAGATTCCGCGTGAAAGAGTTAGGAGCTTTCAATCGCAAAAGTAAAACTTATGGTGATTTATATTTGGAGGCTAATGTCATTTTACCTGATTGTGATTCTTTGCCTAAGGAATTACAAGAATCTTTGGAAAAATATTTATAGGAGTGTTATGATGTATAGTTATGATGAGCCAGTATATTTAATTAGTGTGGTTGCAAAAATCCTAGAAATCCATCCGCAAACCTTGCGTCAATACGAGCGAGAAGGGTTAGTTGCACCCGGGCGAACCGATGGGAAAATGCGCCTATATTCCCAACGCGATATTGATAAAATTAAGATGATTTTACGTCTAACGCGCGATTTAGGCGTGAATTTAGCGGGTGTAGATATTATTTTACGTCTTAAAGATAAACTAGACGACCAAGATAAAGAGATTGAATCTTTACATTTAAGCTTAGAGAAATTAAAGGCGAATCAATCTAACAAATCCGTTATTAAAAAGCAAAGCTCCTATGAAGTCATTTTGTTTGAGAAATATTAAGAGTCTTTTTATGCGTATTTTAATCATCATTAGCAGTTTGGTTCTAATATTGTGTTATAGTGGTTGCTCTACAAGAGGTTATGCAAATAGCTCTGGAGCCACAGGTAGCATACAATGGAGCATTGATTTTTAAACTTATCTACTTGTAGCAGGACGTAATAATTTATAGCCTAGCCGTGATTGATTGCGGATTAAATCATAATAAGTTTTGCGCCGTATGCCGTTGATATGCATTCTTAAGGAATCCATTGTCATAGATTGCGTACCCCAAACTTTTGCTTGAATCTCATCATAAGTTACAGGATAGCCATCATTTTCTAACAATAAATCTAAAATTCTGCATTCTCTATCGGTTAGTTCAAAGATTGCAAAGCCTTTTAAAATAGATTTATCGCGGCGACGATAGGAAATATCCTGCCCCAAATCTACAACTTCTTCTTGGTTTAAACTTTTGTTAATATTTAACAATAAAACAAATAGTTCTTCTAAATCCACTGCTTTTTTAATGAGGGAAGTTGCGTTTAATTCTACCATTTCATTGATTTTATCCTCATCACTATAGGCAGTCATAAAAATTACGGGGATATTAGGATTGATTTTTCGCATTTGCTTTGCCATTGCAATTCCATCTAATTTGCCATCTAGTTTAACATCTGTAATCACAATATCAATCATTTCATTTTTGAAATGCTTTAGTGCAGTTTCACCTTTTTTGGCAGTAACGACCTTTTTACAGCGACGTTCTAATGGAACCTTAAGTAAGTCAAGAGCAATGGGATCATCCTCAACGATTAATACTTTTAATGTTTTTAATGGTTCTAATAACTCTGATTTCATAACATTCCCTTAAAACTTCTCAAATATCAGAGTCAATTTTATGCTATAAACATTAAAAAGCGTATTAAAAACTATTATAAGGGCAATTTTGTGTGCAATTTTCTCCAAATGTTTTCATAAATTCGCAATATAAACAACTCACACTGCGTTTTGTGCAGATGACTGGAATCTCTTTTTTCTTGGCATCACTACGAAATTTACGCATTGTGTTGTGGTTTAAAAAATTTGTAAGCATAACTAAACAACCAATATTTTGAGGCAAATCCTTATGGTTAATACTCTCTTTTCTTGCATTCCAATGTGTAATTTTTTCACAACCCAAATTCTTTAATACAGCTCTTATAGAAGTGATTTCATCTCCACCTATTACCAAAACAGACATTATCTCTCCTTGATTAAATCTAAATTTTACAAAATGATAATCAATATTAACTTAATATTAAATAAAAATGATTCTTAATTTATTTTTGATTTATTTGTTATATTTTGCTACAATATCGCAATTTTAAGCGTGTAATACTTGAAAGGGTGAAAATAATGAAAAAATATAAAGAATCTTTTAAGACAATTTTAGACAGATTGCATTTATCTATTAAGAAAAATAATTTAAAAAACTCCAAACAACGGGAATTTGTATTAAAAGCAATCTACGATGATGGCGGGCATTTAAGCCCAGAAGATATTTTTGCAATCACTAGAAAAACCTGTAAAAACTCTAGTGTTTCATCAATTTATCGTATTTTATCCTTTTTGGAAAAAGAAGGTTTTGTAAGTTCCATTGAAGTGGATAAAACAGGAAAACGTTACGAAATAGCAAGCGGATTGCACCACGACCATATTATTTGCCTAGAATGTGGCAGAATTGAAGAATTTTATAATGATGAAATCGAAAAACTTCAAATAGATGTTGTGGGATCTTATAATGCAAAATTAGTTGGACACGATATGTTGCTTTATGTTGTATGCGAGGATTGTTTAAAGCAGTAATCTTTAACAACACTGCATTTGTGATTTTATATTTTTAACTGCGCAAACATATAGAATTTTAAAAAAGGTGATTTTAACATTGCGGATTTGTGCAGTGCGGATGAATTTGTTATTTGCAAATACACGCTTCACAATAAAGAGATAGGGCTATAGCAACCTATAATCTAAATTTTAAAGAAATCTCTACAGAGATGGAATTGCGATTTGGAAGTAGGGCAGACTACTTCTCGTGCAATGACTTTACGACATCTACTTCCCAGAAAAACTCTACCCAATCTTTTGCTTCGCGCATAATAAAGTCGGGTTGAAATTTGGCGGTAGGTTTGTGAAAAATACACGCCGTTTTAAAATCAATATTAGAATAAATATTGGTTAGAATCGAATACACTTTTTCCATACTTGTGCCACTATCCACAATTTCATCTACAATCAAAATGCGTTGATTGCCATTTAGTTCTGGAATGTTTGAAATTTGAATTTCTTGCTGAACTTTATTAAAAAACGAAGTAGCATTAATCGCATAAATGCGCCTTAAATCTAGCGCAATTCCAAGGAAATGTGCCATTGTAAGCCCACCTCTGGCAATTGCCACGATTCCGTCAGGATTAAAATCAATCTTATCTACTAATTCTTTCATATCCAACCTAAACATCTCATAACTATAATACTGCATTATTTTCCTCCTAGTAAGTTTGTAGTTCATTATACAGGCTATCACGCTCTGTTGGGATAAAGCCCGCGTCTTTAATCTCTGCAATTAGTGTATTTTTGGATAAACCATTTGCACTATTGCTGCCACTTGCGCTTTGGATAGATTCACGTTCTATTGTGCCATCAATATCATCTGCTCCAAACTCCTGTGCAACAAGTGCTAAATTCAAACCCAAAGTTGCCCAATACGCTTTAATATGGGGAATATTCGGTAATAAAATCCTAGAAATTGCAATAGTTTTTAGAATCTCTTGCCCGCTTGGAAAATTCTCAACCTTTAAAAAATTATTTTCCTTTTGATAAACCAGAGGAATGAAGGCATTAAAACCGCCACTTTGCTCTTGTTGTCGGTATAAGCGGAGTAGGTGGTCAATACGATGTGCGCGCGATTCTATGTGCCCAAATAACATTGTCGCATTGGATTTTTTACCTAAAGTATGCCAAATCTCGTGAATCTTTAGCCAAGTGTTAGAATCCACCTTGCCCTTGCAAATGTATGCGCGGACATTTTCATCAAAAATCTCTGCCCCACCACCCGGCATAGAATCCACGCCATTTATAGCCATAAGATTCAAAACTTCTGCGTGAGACTTATTAGAAATAATGCTTAAATAATTAACTTCTGCAGCCGTCAGAGCTTTAATATGCACTTTGGGAAATTCTTGTTTTAATGTTCTAAATAAATCCAAATACCATTCCAAATTTAATTTAGGATTGTGCGCCCCTACAATATGTAACTCCAACGCACCAGATTTAATGGAATCGCGCGCGATTTGCAATACCTGCTCTTTATCCATTGTATAAGCATTAGGATTCTTGCGGTGTGCGGAAAAGCCACAAAATTTGCAAATATCAGCACATTCATTTGTGGGATTAATATGGCGATTCACATTAAAAAACACTTTTTTATCAAAATAACTTTGACGTATGGAATCCGCCATTTTACCCAATGTAAAAATATCTAAATCATAAAGCTTTATAGCGTTTTTAGGATCTAAAAGCGCAGAATCTAAAGATTGTAAATATCGCATAAATAACCTTGTAAAATACTATAAAATTTATAATTATACATAAAATGTTTTAATTTATAAGCATTGTTTAAATGATTTTATGTGTTTTTTATGATATTTTAACAATAATTATTAAAATGGATTTTGTAAGTTGGAGGGTAAATTTTTGGATACACTAGAACTTTTAAGGAATGAAATCTTTTTGGAGGATGATACGCTTATTACTTCCAAAACGGACTTGAAGGGTAAAATTACCTATGGCAATACGGATTTTATTAAATATGTTGGGTATAGTGAGAAAGAATTTTTGGGCAAACCGCATAGTCTCGTGCGCCACCCCTTTATGCCGCGTGCCGCTTTTAAACTTCTTTGGGATACACTACACGCAAAACAGGAATTTTTTGCCTATGTATGCAATCGCACCAAAACAGGAGCAACATACTGGGTTTTTACAAATGTTACGCCTTCTTTTGATGAAAAAGGGAATGTCATTGGCTACTATTCTGTGCGTCGTCGTCCAAGTAAAGCAGGTGTAGAAGCTTCCATTGGTGTATATCAACAATTGCTAGAAATTGAAAAAAGTGGGACAATGGAAAATAGCGTGCAGTTTGTAATAGATTTTCTAACGCAAAATCAAACCACTTGGGGTAAGCTAATGGCGGATTTACAAGCTCAAGGCAAAGTAGGGGGTTACCGATGAAAAATCTTTTAATAATTGGAATTGCATTGAGTGTTGTAGGATTAGTCTTTGAAATAGTTTTACAAGGTTTTAGTTTCTCATTGTTATTTTTTGCGATTCTTATTGCAATGTTGGCGTTAGGATTATTCCGCTTTAGGAAGCGCAAGGCAATGATTGCGAAAATGCTAAAAGTTACAAATCTATACCAACAAGGTAAATTTGAGGAGCGTGTGCTGCATATTCATGGGGATACAGATCTTTGCGATATGGCAAATAATCTAAATACAATTGCAGATAATTTAGAGGCTTTTATGCGAGAAATTGCTTCGGCAATTCACTGCTCACAAGATGGAAAGTATTATCGCTTGGCATATTCTCAAGGTCTTAAAGGCGCATTTGTGCAAAACATTGAAAGCATTAATGGCGCGCTGTTAAAAATAGAAAAAAACGCCAAAGACAATATCCAAAATTCCCTCGCAAAATCCTTGTTAGATATGAGCCTAGGAAGTCAAAACAGCAATCTCACAAAAATTTCATCAGATTTAGATGGGGATATGGGGCAACTTGATGTCGTAAGCGAAAATATCGTAAAAATTGCAACAAATTCAAAAGAATCAAAAGAAGATGTAGATGGCATTACGGAATCCATTGACCAATTAATGGCGATTATCAATGAAAACTTAGCGGTTGTAGATAGCTTCACCCAGAAATCAAAAGATATTAACTCCGTTGTAGGCATTATTGCAGACATTGCAGACCAAACAAACTTGTTAGCTCTCAATGCAGCCATTGAAGCAGCGAGGGCAGGGGAGCACGGACGCGGATTTGCTGTTGTTGCTGACGAAGTGCGACAACTTGCAGATAAAACACACAAAGCCACAAGCGGAATCTCAATGGTTGTGCAAAATATGCAGCAAGAAATTTCCGAAATTCAAGATAATTTTTCAAAAATTTCAGATTTTACAAATTCTACGCATAGTAGTATTACGCGCTTTAGTGAAGTGTTTGGAAGAATGGAGCAGACTACACAAGATTTGCAGGAGGTGTTTAATGCACTATCTGCACGATTATTATTTAGTATTTCTAAGCTAGAACATATCGTGTATAAGTCTAATTTGTATTTAAGTTTTAATCTTAGGGAACAAACTTGCAACTTTAACACTATTAATCCGATTTCTAAATACCTTGACGACGAGGAAGTTGTGCATCGTTTTAAAGATTTAGATATTAATGGATTAAATCAAATCAAGGAAACGTTAAAGACAGATACAAACACTGCTTTAGATAAATTGAGTCGCCCATTAACCAAAGAAAGCGTGGAATCTATTATTGACATTTTTATTAATATTGAGGAATCCTCTAAACGCGCAATTCAAATTTTAGATTCGCATTAATCTCACTTTCCCTTTATAATATAAGGAATTTTAGAATTGCAATGTTTGCTTGAGAGTAGGGGGGATTACTTATTTAACTTCTCGCTTTCTAAGCGTTAAATGTAAAGGGGTTTGCTCCATTCAAACCTAGTGCGGAGTAGGCAACCTCCATTGCACTCAATGCAACCTTTTGTCCTAGCCATTGTTGAGAAGTTTGCGTATCTGTGTTAATTGTTGTCATATCAAAGCTGTATTGGAATCCCTAAGATTTGGATTCTTTTCTATGCCTAAAAATACTTCTAAAGAAGAATTTATTGCATTTTGTAAGGATTTAAAAATTTCTGCAATGTCTTTATCGCTCCTGCCATAGATATGACCAAAGTTGCTTGCTCCACGTAAAATTTCTTTGAACGCGCTAGTTATGGTATTATTGGTGCTATCCATCACAAGCAACATATTATCTAACCCGCTACTTTTGAAACTATCTTCATCTAGCTCTCCGTCATATTCTAGTGCAAGGTTTTGCCCCTCTAGGAAGCTTTTAAGCGTCTTATTCACACTATCAACACCGCCAGTAATTTGTGTTTCTAAATTCTTGCCAAGTACGAGTTGTGTTTGGGATAAGAAAGTATTACCATTTTTATCGGTAATTTTAGATTCAAAATTTGCTACCAGATAGGAAGAGTAGGAGAGACTCTGCGCATATTGCCCAGTTGCACTATCATAATTTATCGTGTAGGTTATGCTTTCCTGCACAGCGAGATTCTTCGCATAAGAGATATGAATATCTGATGGGTTATGGTTTCCGCCTCTAATTTTTTCGCCATTTAGGAATGTTAGCTTATCTAAAATATTAGAATCCGATTCCTTTTGTATTGGATTTGTCTACACTTCTTTTGGTGTATTAAGGGGATTTTTAAAATCCAATACCGAGTTTTGCTCCTCTTTTGGCTTCATTGCATTAGGCAGAGTCTTTGTATTATGTAGATTTGCTAGGTTGTTCTTTGCATTTTGCAATCCAAAATTTAGAATCCCACCTAGCACTTTACTTGCTAGATTTGTCCTTAATGTTTCTAGTGAGTTTTTAACTTCTTTGCTTTCTGTATTTTTGCTCTGCTTCTTTATATCGTAACAATTTTAAAAAACTTTAGCAATCTATGAGTAATTCTTTCATTGCAACGCTTCCAAACTTTTAAGATTATAAAGAGCTTTTTGCAAACTCTTAAAATCATTCAACTTTGATTCTAATTCGCTAATATTCTATTCTAATTCTCTATTCTTTTTTAAGGGCATCATTTTCTAGGGCAATGCTATCAGATTTTATTAAGCTATCGTATTTATATGATTTAATTAAGGCTATTAATAAAGCCTTTGCATATTTCGGAAATCCATTGCAACCGCCCCAATTATTTACAGAAGCGTAAGGGAGGTTAATAAAATCTGCAAAATCTTTTTTGTTTTTAAAACCTGCTTCTTTTATCAAAAGTGCAAAACTTTTTCTTATTAATGTGACTTCTTCCATAAAAATACCTATAACTAATTTTTATAAAAAAATATAATTATAAGTTACTTAAAACAACATTAACTCGCATTTTAGCTTAAATCTTGCTTTTTATGTATTCCCTTTTTTGCATTGCTTCACCTATTATGCTATTTTTCACTAATAAATTAAACATTTTAAAGGAAGCAAAAATGCCAGAGAAAGAGTTATACCAAAAAGACTATAACCAAGAGGCGTATTACGATGATATTAACTATGAAGCAATTTTAAATGCGGATTATGGATATAGGACAGGAGAAACAATAGCTCAAAGTGCCAAAGATATTACCAAAGAACACCAATTAGATGAAATACAGGTTAAAAAAGAGCTTGATAGAATCAATCAAAAGCAAAAAGAGCAAGAAAATTCCTTAGAATCGCATTTACACTCCCTTGAAAATGCACTTGAAAACACGCCCGAAAAATCTCTTGGGAATGCCAATCATCTTGAAAACCAGCCCACAAACCAAGCCGAAAACCAAATTGATAACCTTAGAAACCTTGATAATCTTAAAAGCATTGGAGAATCTCTTAATATTGAAAACCCAAAAATAGAAGAATCTCTACAAGTTGCAATGGCACTTAGAGAAACACAAAAGAATTTGCAAGAAGCAAAAGAGGAAGTAAAGAATCGTGGAATAGAAAATAATCTTAGCCCTAAAGATAAACTAGACATTGCAGACAATACGATTAAAGAATTTAATAGTAACCGACCTTTAGTCAAAGAAGCCATAGAAACAGACCTTAACATTAAAGCATATAGTCAAGATATTGACGAGCTTTTGCTAGAAAAAGAGCGCAGAAAGCAAAGTCCAAATCAAGAAATCCCAAATCAACCCAAAGACATTGCAGAGCTTTTGCAACAACTCTACAAAATGGATAAAGCATTAGCCGAGCTTATCGGCACGCATCAAGATTTAAAGCTTGCCGAAAGTGAAAGAAAAATGCGTGAATTTGAAGAGTTGTTACAAAGAGATAAAATCCAAGCCCTTACCCAAATTGTTAGCGACATTAGCGATAAATACATTCAATTACAAGGGGAGAAGGCAAATATCTTGGATTCCAAAAAAGAGTATGAAGCCCTCAATCAATTAATGGATAAAAACGAAAAACCCGAAATTATTAAGGATAAAATGGAAAAAATCAATCAAAAATTCCCTAATTTTAGCAAAGATTATCCAATTACCACAAAGCGCGCCCAAGAGTATAAGTATATCAAAGAGCCACAGCAACAAATACAACAACAGCAGCAAACACAGGGGAGAAGTTTATAATGTTAAAAAAATTAAAGCACAAGCAATTGCATTCACTCTTATTGCAACGCTTACAAACAATACAGCTAATGCAGTATATCCCGTTTTTGATAGCGGAAATTTACAACAAAACATTACGAGCTACATTCAAGACGGAGTAGCACAGGCAAAAGACTACGCTATGCAAATGCAACAATACACGCAACAGCTAAAAGAATACGCCCAAATGGTGCAAGATACACTAAACTTTGAAAAACAAATGGAAAGTATGGATGTCAATTTGAGGGATATTTATGCTATTTATGGCGACACAATGGAGATTATTAACACAAGTATGAATCTCTACCAAGAAATTTTAGATTTACCCGATAATGTCTATGGACGATTTGAAAAAGCCTTTGGACTTTGTGCGGAAATAGGAAATTTACCCCAAGCAAAGAATCTAAAAAACGCAATCAATACAGGAAAAAGCTTAAAAGGTAAATTTAGCTCCTGCGCGACAGCCCTTAGCAATTCGGGTGCATTTATTAAAGACATTACTGCAATTACCGATGAAATTGTAGAGCTAGAAGCATAAAGAGCAAGAATTGGCGATAAAGGCGGAGAAATTACTAAAAAAATCTTAGAAAAACAAGAGGAAAAACGGCAGTTAGAGCATTTAAAAAGACAAGCGGAAATGGCAATGGAAGAATCGCAATTAACAGAGCTTGCAAACCGCTTAGATTACATTGAAGAATCCGAAACCAAGCAATACATTAAAGATATGACAAGAATGCAAAAACAACTTAATAGCGCAAAAACTGATAAAGAAATTGCAGCAGCAACCAATGCTTTGCTATATTATAATATCCAGCAACAACAAAAAATGTATGAGTTGCAGACAAAATACCTAAAAACTGAAGTGGCTAATAAGCAAAACCAATTAGAAGCCATTGATGATTATCAAGCCCAAGAAATTGTCGTGCAAAGCTTACAAGAAATAGACCCTGCATTTGCCGAGCAGGTGGAAAAAGGCAAGCAAGTTCCCAAAGACGCATTTGGGATTCCAAAATTCCGCGAGCGATGAGCGATAGCTTAAATATTTAAAATAATTTTAAAATTATGGAAAAGGATAAAATAAAGTATGCAAAAAATGCCAATGAATGCAGAAGAAACTTTACAACTTCCTTTAGACCAAATTTTGCTTAATTTAGGATATTTTAAAGACAAAGAAAAAAGCTCAAAGAATCACATTAAGCTTAAAAATAATAATGGAGACACTTTGGTTGTTTCGCGCAATGCAAAGGGGCATTATTTATACTTTAATCCACACGATGAACAAAAAGACAGGGGCAACATTTTTAATTTTTGCAAAAATCGCGGTATCAAATTCTAAGATTTGCTAGAATTTCAAAACAGCCAAGAGGGAATTAGCCTACAAGCTCACACGCTACAACCCAACAATAGAACAAGAGATAAAGAAATAGAGGCAATTACGGCAAAATTTTTAACCTTCCAAAATTTGAAGCCTAATAATCATTTTTCCAACGATAGGGGAATTAGCTCCCTTGTTTTACAGCATTTGGTTAATGAAATAAAAATGGACGAAAGAGAAAATATTGCAATTCCAACTTACACGATTAAAACTTTGCAAACCCCACAACAAACCCAGCAAAAATTGTTTTCAAAAACAGGCTACCAGCTCCATTTAAAAAATCCCATTGCAAAAAATAAAGAGGGCGAGGAATACAAAAAGCCTTTAAAGCAAATTTGCTATGGCAAAAAAGGCTTAGAAGCGATGTTTTTTTCAACAAACAAAGACACAAAGGAACGCACAAAAATCACGAATATCATTCTTGCAGAATCCAGCATTGATTCTCTAAGCTTGTTGGAAAAGCTAAATGGTGATAAACTCAATAAGCCTAATGCTATTCCAAATACACTTATTCTCTCTACCAATGGCACAATCACAGAATCCCAGCTTGAAGCCTTGTCTTATCTTGATTCAAAATTCCCTAATGCTAAGGTGTTTTTGGGGTTTGATAAGGACAGAGCAGGGGAGAAAAACACACAAAAGGCGCAAGAATGCTTTAAAAATGCAGACATTAGCGTAATGATTCCTTTTTGCAAGGATTTTAATGAGGATTTAATCCTTTCTAAAGTGTTAGAAATTGATATAAACGCAATCAATAATGAAAATGTCCAGCAATCATTACAAGAC
>JALEPE010000046.1 GCA_022766795.1 Helicobacter sp. | reverse complement strand
ACTTTCTAGCCGTCCAAGCGCGAATCTTATAAGGAATCTCTAAAGTCTCTAATCCCGAGATTTTGGATTCTATCATTTCCAAAATCTTTTTCCATCTTTGCTCCCCTGCTTGGGCTTGTATATCATTTACAGAATGCCACGCCCCAAGATAACGCGCCTTGTCCATTATCTCTATGTAGTCGCATTCCATAAAAAAGCAGTCTGTAAAATCCCCTGTGGAAACGAGGATTTCCTCCCATTTTTTCACATTTTGCATCCCGCTGCTCACTCTAGCAAGCTCTGGAACAATATTCTTAATTTCTTGTTCAATTTCATAGAATACGGAGCCCTCTAGGATATTTCTAGGATTCCATATAGCTGTGAAGTAAGCCCCCCCCCCCGCAGAAGTATTGTGGGCAGAAGTATTTTGAGCCACAGAATTTTTTAAGATTCTCGCAAACTCGGGCAAAGATTTCTTAGGGTCAGTCCAATGGAAGCTACTTGCCATAATTACCCAATCCGCGATTCCACTTTGCACACCTGTTTCCTCTCCGCTTCCTTTTTGCCATTTTATATTTGTGCCTTTGGTATAGGCTATGCCCTCTTCTCTCATCTCATCGTTTGGTTCTACTGCTAAGACTTGCATTCCAAACTCATTTAGCATTTTGGTAAGTTTGCCCGTCCCTGCACCCACTTCCACGATTTGTAAATCCTTAAGATTTTTTTGCTCATCGTTAATACAAGCAATCAGCTTTTCTAACAACATTGGGCTATACGCCGGACGATTATGATAATGCTTTGCAAGCTGTGTAAAATCACCTTGTTTCATTTGCTTCCTTTTTCTTTGATTTGATTTAAGATACTTTGCACCTTTTGTTCTAAATCCTTTGGAGTATCGTTAGGCAAAATTATATCCGCATTGGGCTTAAAAAATGGAATATCCACCCCCACGACATTTTGAATCTCTCCTTTGAGCGCACCGCTATAAAGCCCTTTTTGGTCGCGCCTTTGTAGCTCCTCCATAGGGCATTCTACATAAATTTCTAAATAATTTTGCAAAGTCTTGCGGTTATAAGCATACACTTCGTCAAAAAGTGAAATTGTCGTTACCACTACCACCAAACCTTGCGAACTTAGAAAATGCGCAAAAGCCGAGCGTTTGAGCGCAACTTCAATCCGCCCTTGTTTATCGTAGCCATAAGCCCCAAGTAAATCGCGCAACTCATCGCCATCTAAATACACAATATTTGGAATCTCTTGCTTAATCCGCTCATACAACGCCTTGCCAATCGTGCTTTTCCCGCTTCCTGCTAAGCCACAAAGCCACAGCACAAGCCCTTTGCCATTTTTCACCCACATACTGCGTCCTTTACCCTTAAAATTTTTCAAACTGCTCAAGATTATTATTTTTTTGGTATCTTAACCAATACCCAGCCAACATAGAAGACAATAGAGTTGTTAAAATTAATGCAGTAAAAAAATTTACATTAATAATCTCATAATAATACGCTACACTCGCCAATACAATGCCCGGACCTCCCCTTGCATTCATAGTAATAGCAAAATTTATCCGTGATATATTATTAATTTTGACTAACAATAACCCCACATAACTTCCTATAAATTCGAGAGAACAAGACATTAACAAAAAAGCAACAAATACAAGAAAAGAGAAATCATTAACAACATCTAGTTGAATGCCAATCAAAGCAAAGTAAATGGGTATGAAATATGAGAATGAAAAATCTGACACACCTTGCATTTTTTCTTTCAATTCATCGTGGTTGTGTAAAGTATTTTTCACAAGGAATCCAACCAAAAATGCAGAATACATAGGATTGATATGCAAAAAATTTAAAAGTGCTACCGCCAAAAATAAACACACAAAAGAGAGTGTAAAAAAATCCACAGAACCCATTGTGATTTTTATATGACAAAATATTTTTGCGAGAATTTTTACAGCGATAAAAAGTAAAATCGTCAAAGTAGCTGTCCATAGATTATCTATAACGCTAATCTCCTTATTCAATGTTGCATTAATAGCGACATTAAGCAGAATCCACAAAAATAAATCCTGTATCGTAGAAGTTGTAAGCACAATACTTGCAAACCTTGTCTTGATGATTCCAATATCAAAAAATATTTTAGAAATTACAGGAATAGAAGTTACTGCAATCGCAATCAAAAATACAAGCAAAAATGCAAACTGGCTTCCAACGCTTCCTATGTAAGGTTCCATAAAAAAATCAATAAAAAAATATCCTAATGCCATAGGGATAAAAGTGGAGCCAATAAATAACCAAGAAATAATTTTGAGATTTTGTTTTTCAAAGCTAATATTGGTATTAAAACCTGCAACAAACATCAAAAATATCAAGCCTAAGTGATAAAAAATATTCAACACTTTGCCTTGCTCTTGATAAGCATTAAAAATTCCACCGATAAACTCTGGCGCAACTAAATATAATCCACTAGCCCCTAAAATAAACCCTCCTAGTATCTCACCAATTACTTTTGGAGCCTTCATAATAACAAAAATCTTCCCACACACAAAAGCCATCAACAGCAATATTGCGATGGATAAAAATGTTGCTGTCAAATTTTCTGGACTCAAAGTTGCTAATTTCATCAATATCCCTTCATTGAATGATTTGCTCTGCATTAATTTCTTTATGCATCATTAAAAGCACTTCAATACACTCTTTGATATACAATCCAACTGCTGTTTCTTCGCTCAACTGCACCCCAAAAATACCCATTTTGAGAATGCTATATAAATCATCAATTTCTGCAATAGTTGGCACAGGATTTTTCTCCATATTTTTTAAAATTTGTGTCGCCAAAAACACTTTTACTCCATTATGGTGAGCTTTTTCAATGATAAATTTTTGAAATCTCGGAATCTTTTCTATGCCAATTTCTGTGGATAAATCCCCTCTATCAATAAGTATAAATCCAACTTCTTGCAAAATACCATAAAGCTGATTGACCGCTTCTAAGGTTTCCACTTTTGCAATAATCTTTGTTTTGGGATTCAACAAAGATTTTAATTCCAAAATATCCTCTGGGCGTCTCACAAAAGAAGCTCCAACATAGGCAATATCTAATGTATCGCAAAGCTCTATTAAAGCTCTATCTCGCTCAAATAAAAATGGAATTCCATGATGCAAATTTCTCGCATGCATACCCTTCCCATTAAGTAAAACCCCATCGCTCTGCGATAAAAATATTATTGCATCATCAGTAACTTCTTTAACAATAAATAAAAAACAACTATCATTAGCATAGATTTTCATACCGGGCTTAACAAGCTTTATGAAATCAGGATAATTAAATTGTTGCGCTTTAAGGCTAAATTCCTCGCCTTTTTTAATTGTAATGGGTGTTTGAATATTGGCTGTGCGAATTTTATTGCCGGGCAAATCAATTAAAATCTCAATATCCTTTTGCTGTTGTCTCAAAGAAAGAACCATTTGCTTTATATCATCTACACTTCCGTGTGCCCCATTGATACGATAAATAAAAAGATCTTTGTGGATTGTATGTAATGGAATTTTAGTTCCCAAACTTGGACCAACCGTTAAAATAATTTTCTGCATAATTACTCCTTTATAAAGATATTCTCTCTACCCAATCCAATAATTGCGTGAGATATTTCCTGACGCATCATTGTAGCATTTGGTGTCTCTCCTCTTTTTAATGCTTCCCTAATAGCCGTTCCGCTAATTGCTATCCTTGCTTTCTCATAATGCTTGCATGTTTTATCGCTAACAATTTCTTGACAAATCTCGCAATAATAAGGCTCTCTTAAAAGCAAAAGTGTAATACCCAAATCTTGTTGGCTAGAAATTTTTCTAGCCAAATCTTGCGCTTCATAAATCCCATAATAATCCCCAACTCCTGCGTGATCGCGTCCTATAATAAAATGTGTGCAACCTAAATTGCGTCTAATGATAGCGTGGAAAATTGCTTCTCTTGGACCCGCATAGCGCATTTGTGTTTTCAAGCCCTCTAAATGTGTTCTATCTTTTGGGTAAAAACTATCAAGCATTGTTTTATAAGCAGTCATAACAGCGCTTTCTGAAAAATCTCCAACCTTTTTCCAGCCAACAAGTGGATTAATAAATAACGCATCGCAAATCTCTAATGCGACTCTCTGTAAATGTTCGTGGGCTCTGTGAATAGGATTTCTCGTTTGGAATCCTGCAATGCTTTTTACGCTAGGATTTTTCCACTTAAATACTTCTGTGATATAACCTCTGTGCAAAGTATTTTCCAAATATTTATGCTCCACAAAAACCTTGCCACCAACACGATAAGGAGACCTTGAAAACTCCTTTTTAACACCGGGGTGCTGAATATCTTGTGTGCCAAAAACTTTATAAATCTCTCCACTGCTAACTTTAAATTTTGATTCTACATCTATGTAGCCTACAATCTGTTCTTTATAAACTAAATCTACTCTATCTCCCAAGCAATAAGATTCTAAATTATCCACCTCCAAAGTAATAGGGAGCGTCCAAATTTCTCCACTTAGTAACCGCATTTTTTCTACAACACTCAAATACTCCTCATAACCCATAAAGCCTTTCAATGGATAAAAAACTCCACTCGCAATATACTTCAAGTCATAAAAAGATTCCTCATTTAAGACAATTTTGTTTATCGCCACTGCTACCCCTTATACTCTCTAATTGCTCTCACCACACACGCAACTTCCTCATCACTCAAATGTTCCCCCATTGGAAGCGATAAAATCTCCTCTTGCCACGCAGAAGCGTTGGGTGTAGGGGATTCCACGACATAGGGTTGATGATTAAAGGCAGGGCAATTTGGCAAAGCAATCGGGTAATGTAGCCCATACTCAATGCCTTTTTGCTTTAAATGCGTCATTACTGCTTCGCGATTCTTAACCAAAATCACAAACAAATGCCACACGCACTCGCAAGATTCCTTAACCTGCGGTAATCTTATTACTTTGCAGTCTTTGAATCCCTCAAAATAGAGCTTTGCTACTTCTCTGCGCCTAGCATTCCAATCTGCTAAATGGCGCAATTTCACACGCAAAATTGCCGCTTGGAGATTGTCAAGGCGCGAATTTCTCCCTACGATTCTATGTTCATATTTTTTCAAACCTCCGTGATGCGCAATCTCCTCACATCTTTGCAAAAGCGCAGAATCGCAGCTCACAATCGCTCCGCCATCGCCATAAGCTCCTAGATTCTTGCCCGGATAAAAGCTAAAGGCAGCAATATCTCCAAAAGTCCCCACACAGCGCCCTTTGAACTTCGCTCCGTGTGCTTGGGCGCAATCCTCAATTACGCGGAGATTCTTTTCCTTTGCAATCTCCAAAATCTCCTCTATCCTCGCACTTTGTCCATACAAATGCACTATAAGAATCGCAGAGGTTTGTGGAGTGATTTTTGCGCGTAAATCCGCTAAATCCATTGTATAATCCGCCCCACAATCCACAAATTGCAGCTTTAAGCCATTGCGCACAACCGCCTCCGCGCTTGCTGCAAAGGTATTTGCAGGCACAAGCACCACAGAATCTTTGGGCAAGGCGAGAGATTCTATCGCAATTTCTAGCGCGTCTGTGCCATTTGCCACGCTTAGAGTTTGCACACCACCACCCAAAAACTCCGAAAACTCCTCCTCAAATGCGCTTATCTCACTGCCACCCACAAACGCACCACTCTCCACCACGCTTGAAATTGCAATTTCTATTTCGCCTTTTATGCTCAAATATTGCTTTTTTAAGTCTAAGAATTTTATAGCCATAATGCCCCCATTTTCCAAACCTCGCCAAACTCTTGTGCTTTTGTGTAGCAATGGGATTCCAAAATCTCACTCCACGCCTCTTGCATTCCACTACTCCAAGCAATATCATCAAAAAGCATAACGCCCCCCCCGCTTCATAAAGGGAAGGATTTGTTTAAAATACGCAATCGTAGCTTCTTTGTTATGATGTCCATCAATAAAGGCAAAGTCAAGGAGCTTGATTTTTTCTAAGAGATTTGGCAAAACCTTATCAAAGCGTCCGATAAAAACTTCAATGTTTTTTAAATTAAAATGTTGATGATTTTCCTTAGCGATTTGCGCGACATTTGGGCTTCCCTCAATGCTCCAAATTTGAGCATTTGGCGCAAAATACGCCATATAAGAGCTAGAAAATCCTAAACAAGTGCCAAGCTCCAAGATTTTTTGCGGTGATGAATCGTTAAAAATCTTAAAAATCACTTCTGCTTTTTCGCGTTTGACGCCAATTTTCGCTAATTCACAAAGCGGAATCTCTAGTGTAACACCCGCTTCCATTTGCTCCTTTGTGCGCTTCTCATCTGGCTTCCCCGCACCAAAATCTACAACTTCTATCAAAGTTTTTTTCTGTTTTAAACTCTCACGATACGATTCTATTTTGTTTGCAATCTCTTCAAATCTCATCTTTTTCCTTTATAATTCCCGAATGAATTGTGCGGGATTCCCTGCATAAATCCCCTTTTGGACGATATTTTTTGTAACCACGCTTCCCGCGCCAATGACGACATCATCGCAAATATCCACCGGTAAAATCGTGGCATTAGAGCCAATACTCACGCGATTCCCAATTTTTGTTTCTTTCCAGCCCTTAGGATTCCCTGCAGGTTTGCCCTCTTTAAATAAATCATTAACAAACATTACCCCGTGTCCTATAAAGCAATCCTCACCAATCTCTACAAGTGAGCAGATGAAGCTATGACTTTGGATTCTGCTTCTTTTGCCAATTTTCACATTGCTTTGAATCTCTACAAAAGGACCCACAAATACCTCATCTCCAAGCTCACATTCATAGAGATTGCAAGGTTCTACAATCTTGACATCAGCCCCCATTTTCACTTCCCGAATCTGTGCCTGATATTTTTTCACTCTCTATGTCCTAGTTTGCATTTTTGCGGGTGGAATCTTAAAAACACTTCTTTGCCTGTCTCTATGGATTCATACATGGCAACGATTAATTCCAAACTTTTGCGTCCCTCAAGCCCATCTACCAAAGCCTTTGTGCCATTTAAAATAGAATCCACCACATGCAAATAATACTCCTTATGCCCAAATCCATACACATTTGGGGGATTCACAGAATATTTTTCCATTACTTCCTTATCGGATTCCATTGCGTTTGTGAAATTCCAATGCTTAATTTCATTCACCGCAAACCCGCCAATCTCTACGCTTCCAAGTTCTCCAAGTATAGAAAGACTCCCCTCCAAGTCTTTTGGTCTTGTTGCAGTCGTTGCCTCAATCACACCCAAAGCCCCATTCTTAAACCTCAACACAGCAACCCCTGTATCCTCTGTCTCTATATCACTTAATGCGGTGCGACTTTTTGCAAATACACTTTCCACATCGCCTAGCATCCACTCCAACAAATCAACATGATGACTTGCTTGATTAGTAAATACTCCGCCATCTTGCGCCCAAGTGCCACGCCAAGAATCCTGCTTATAATACGCATTATCCCGACACCAACGCACCCGCACACTACCCATCACGATTTTACCAAACCGCCCAGAATCTAAGGCTTCACGCAATTTTTGCACAGGGAGATTATAGCGATTCTGTTTCACAACAAAAAGACGAATCCCAAATCTATCGCAAGACTCTATCATCTTATCGGCATCTTCCAAAGTCAAAGCCATAGGCTTTTCTACAATGATATGCTTTTTATAGGGTGCAACTTCTAAAGTATTTTGTGCGTGGCAGCCACTAGGCGTTAGAATGGATACGATGTCAATTTTATCGCCACACCCTTTCATCATAGAATCCAAATCCGCAAAATAAGGCACATTGTATTTTGCTCCAAAGGATTCCGCGCGATTTTTATCAATATCACACACACAAACAAGCTTAGCCCCTGCAATCTCTCCACTGCTTAAAAGTTGCGCGTGGCGCACCGCTATTCTCCCGCACCCAAGCAAGGCTACACCTAACATTTTTTCTCCTTTAAAATCCTAGATTCTATCGTGTCAATAATGGCATTAAAATTGCAATCTCCTTGCACAAAATAGCTTTGCGATTCTATTTTTTTGCCCAAATTTTCCTTAGCGATTTGTATAATTTCCTCACAATCTTGACTCCAAAACATTAGTTTATGTTTGATTAAATATTGGTCGTGAATCAGCCAAAGAGAACGCGTAGAGATTGTCGGAATCCCATAACACACTGCCTCTAAATTCATCGTCCCCCCACCACCGATAAACAAATCAATAAAGGGATAAAATTCCTCTGGCTTTAGCTTCTCCTCCAAAATGGTAGCGATTCCTCCAAAATCCCTTTTTAACCTATCTTTTTCATATCTTGGCATAATCACAACATTTGCGTTGATTACTTTTTTAAGCAACGGAATCACTTGATAAATCACCGGGATTTGCTCTTTGACATAATGCGCCTTGTATTCCTCCTCACGCACAAGAATTGTGGGCTTTGTCGTATCTAGTCCATAGCGGATTCTAAAATCATTTTTGGATTCCTTTTGAATCGCATTTATCCACAACGCCACATCAATAAAAGGATAAGGCACGATTTGGGATTCATCTAGCGCGAAACGCAACATTAACTCTTTTGGAAAAATAAACGGATAGAAAAAAAGCCTAGAAAAAGGCAAAGTCAGTCTTGCAACAGCGGTTAATTCACGCGGACATTCCTCATCGCCGGGTTTTGTAAATGCAGGTGTGTCATAAATATTCACCACCGGAATCCCGATTCCATACGCCACTTGCACACTATCCACGACTGCACCACAGATTAGCAATCTAGGAACACCCTGCACTTTAAACAAATCCAAAATCTCTTTTTGGCGGAAGATTCTTGCCTCAAACTTCTCTAGCAAAGTTGCCCCGCCATATTCTCCAAGCACGGTATGTGGAATCTTGTGTAAGTCCAAAATCTCCTTAGCCTCTGTATAATTGGGAGCATAACGCGTAGTTACAAACAATTTATGTCCTCTTTTTTGTAGCTCCTTAATCATCACGTTAAAAAACATTGCATATTTAGGCGTAGCCACATCAATCCAAATCATAATCTACCCTTTAAAGTCTCTAAAATTGCCAAACGAATATCAAAAAGCGAGTTTGCATTATACCCTAAAGTTTGCATTAAGCAAAACTCGGGCGCACTAAACCCTATTTTATCCCTCCGCCAAGCAAGGCTTTTGCTTCCAAGCTTTTCTAAAAGCAGACGCAAAAGATACTTACTATAACCCTTTTGCACCTTAAACCCCTCCGCAATCCTAAAGGCAAACTCCACCACCCGATAATCCGTAAAAGGCGTGCGATTCTCAATCCCAAACGCCATTGCATTGCGATCTTCATAGCGTAAAAGATTAGGGAGGTTAAAAACCATTGTATCTAGCCAAAGCCCTTGCGAAAAATCGGGCAAAAATCTCTCCAAAAGATTCTCTAAAGTCGGAATCGGAAGCCCTAAGCTCTGTAATTTTTCTATATCCCTTGCATTATCCTCTTGGAATAATTGTAGCTTTAGCTCCCTATCTAGCGCACATTTAAGCCCAAAAGCATATTCCTTAAACGCTGCATTACCATAGAGTTTCACGCGTTCTTTAAAGGTTTCAAAATACGCAAAACAAAAGCGTCCAATATGATGATAATACCCCCCAAAAAGCTCATCTGCGCCCTGTCCTCCGAGACTTACCTTGCAATAAGGAGCAATGGAGCGGAAAAGCAAAAATTGTGAATAAACAGAAAAACTGCGAAAAATCTCATCTTGTGTATAACACAGGCTTTGCAAATCCTCCGCAATAGAATCCAAACTCGGAGAAACAAAATGGATTGGAATCTTTAAATCCTCCGCAAGTTGCTTAATATGCGCACTCTCATCGCCTTGCGCATTGTCCTTAAAGTTTAACCCAAAGTAGCGACAATCCACTTTTTCCCTTGCGATGAAATGCGCCAAAATGGAGCTATCCACCCCACCAGAAACGCACAAAGCCAAAGGCACATCAGAGCGCAAACGAATCCTAGTAGAATCTTGTAGCAGGGATTCCAATTCCTCTAGCGCGTTTTGTAAAGCCTTTGCATCACTTAGCGCATTGGAAATCGCCTCAAAATCTGGCTCAAAATCCCAATATTTTTGAAATTTTAGCTCCCTATCACCAAGCTTAAAGTGCGCAAAATGCGCGGAAGGAAAGTTTAAGATTCCTTGATAAATGCTCTTTTTAGAATCCCCATTGCTAAAAAGCAACCATTTGGAAACTTCCTCCAAATCTAACGCGTAGGATTCCACCGCCAAAAATGCCTTAATCTCGGAAGCAAAAAAGATTTTCTCTCCTTTTAGCGCGTAAAACAAGGGCTTATTCCCCAATCTATCACGCGCCAAAAAGAGGGAGGAATCGCGCTTATCATAAATGCAAAATGCAAAATCCCCATTGAATTTTTGCAAACATTTCTCTCCCCAAAGCGCGTAAGAGTGGAGCAAAACCTCTGTATCGCTTGTCGTAAAAAACGGAATCCCGAGACTTTTCAATTCCGCCTTTAACTCCAAATAATTATAAATCTCTCCATTAAAGACAAGCACAAAATGCGGACAATAGGGAGAAATAAAGGGCTGATTTGCTTGCGCTTGTAAATCAATAATGCTTAGGCGATTGTGCGCAAAGGAAAATTTCTCATCACTAAAGCTCCCTTTTGCGTCTAAGCCCCTATGACGCATAGCAACAGATGCCTTTTGCACTATCTCTAGCGCATAATTCCCTCCGCAAATGCCACACATTAGTTTAGGATTCC
>JALEPE010000005.1 GCA_022766795.1 Helicobacter sp. | reverse complement strand
GCTACAGAGTCTATATTTCCAACCTCTTGGGTGCATTCTAGTATTGATTCTATGCAACTTAAGGATATTCATAAAAAGTTTGGCAAGATACCTTTAAAGACTTATCCTGTTGTAGGATTTTTTAAATATTGGTTTTATTATCCCTTTGTTAAAAAATTTCGTATCATTTCTCCATTAAACTATATCAATTACAATAAAAAAGAAGCTATTTCTATATTAAATGTGAGTTATAATTGGCAAAACTATGGAGAGAAGCACGAGGAATCCCTTTGGACGAAATTTTTTCAATCTTACTATTTGATGAAAAAATTTGGTTATGATGTTAGAAAGCCTTATTATTCAAGTATGATTCTATCTGGAGGAATGAGTAGAGAAGAGGCTTTAAAACAACTTTTAGTTGCACCAACAGAAGAATCTTTGCAACAAGATTTAGACAATATTCTTGATAAATTACAACTAACTCCTGCACAATGGCAAGCTATTATGGAATCACCCAAAAGGGATTATACAGAATATGCCAACAATCATAAGTTGTATCTTTTAAAGCAGAAGTATTTTGATGTTTATTTCCCATTTTCTTATTTTTGGATTACTGATTAATGAAAAAAATTTTAATTTTGCATTTTCATCATCATAATGATCCGCGTGCAAGAAGGGAATATGATATTTTAAGTAACAAGTATCATATGAGCGGATTAGGTTATGGCATAAGTCAGAAATTTGATTTTATTATGGTTTCTAAACCCAAATGGACATTCAAAAGGAAGCTAATCCAAAGATTTTGGTTATTTTTTAAATGTTATGAAAAAGTTTATTGGAGTTTACCGCAGGTAAAAGAAGCAGAGGAGAAACTAAAAGATAAAGAATTTGATGTCATTATTGCGCATAATGAGGAATCCCTTCCGCTTGTGCTAAAATACAAAAAAAATGCAAAAGTTATTGTGGATATGCACGAGTATGCTCCAAAAGAGTTTGAACATTCTTTTTGGTGGAGATTTTATTTTGCTCCCTATAAACATTATCTTTGCCAAACCTACCTCCCTCAAGCCGATTATGTCTATTCTGTTTGTCAAGGAATTGCAGAGGAATATACAAAAAACTATGGCATAAAATGTGATGTAATAACCTCTGCTGCCTATTATTTTGCCCCCCCCCTCACATTATTTGCCCATTCCAAAGAAACAGAACAAATTAAATTAATCTATCACGGAATAGCATCTCCAGAGAGAGGCATTGAAGTAATGATTGAAACAATGGATTATGTAGATTCCAGATTCCATCTTGATTTAATGCTTGTTCCCAATCATCAACACGAGTATTTTGATAAACTTCAAGCAATGACGCAGACAAGAAAGAATGTCCGTATAATCCCTACTGTGCCTTTTGAGGAAATTATTCCTTTTACTTCACAATATGATATAGGATTCTATATTTTAAAACCTGCTAACTTTAATCATCTCTATGCCTTACCCAACAAATTCTTTGAATTTATCCAAGCAAGACTAATGATTGCTATTGGTCCAAGTCCTGAAATGGCAAGATTAGTTAGGCAATATAATTTAGGAATCATTGCAAAAGACTTTAGCCCACAAGAAATGGCAAAATCCCTTAATACTCTCACTAAAGAGCAGATTCTACAATACAAAGAAAATGTAAATAAAACCGCTAAGATTCTAAACGCAGAAAAAGAGGGAGAGAAATTACTGAATATTATAGAGGAAGTGTTGGAGTAAATAGGAAAGATTCCACCGCGTCATTGCGAAGCAAAGCCGAAGCGTGCAAATGCTAAGCATTTTCACCCGCTTTAGAGCAAATCCATAATCAAGCATAAAGTAAATATGGCAATGGAATCTTTAAGGAAGCGCATTATTATAGATTGCCACAGCCTCTAACGAGGCTTCGCAATAACAGAAAAGCAAGACACAAGAGAGAATCTTACGCCTTAATCCCTTGCAGAATCTCGCTTAAAATGTCAATGGCTTGGGATTTGCGTTTCTAAAAATGCTCTGGGCTTTCTGTCTGCCCCATATAGCAGCCTCTTTGAATCGCAGTTTCAGATTCCAAAACTTCTAGCACATTTTCCAACATTTCTTTTTGCTCATCTCTAGAAGCATTCCTAAGCTTTTGATTCCAACTTACATTTGCAGTCTGCCAATTTACTTTAAGCGGGTCTGTGTTATGCTCTTTTGCATATTGTTGAATCGCAGAGACGATTTGCGCTGTGCGTATCGTTCACCCCTCCTCA
>JALEPE010000097.1 GCA_022766795.1 Helicobacter sp. | reverse complement strand
TCACCCAAGCAAAAAGCGTCTCCACACACGAGAATCCCGCGTTTAAGAGCATTGCGCGATTCTCCGCCTCACTATAAGGCACAAGCACATTCTCCAACGCCTCGCGCTTTTTTGCAATCTCAAAATCACTATATCCCTGCTTCTTTTTGTTGGCTAAATAGTATTGAATCATCTTAAAATCTAGTTCCTTATGCTCCACCATTACCTTTTCGGAGACAATGAAAACACCCTTTGGATTGAGGCAATCATAAATCTTTTGCACGAGCTTTTCGCGCTGAAGCGGACGGATAAACTGCAAAGTGTAATTAGCTATCACCACATCGCTTTTAGGGAAATCCGCCTCCAAAATATCCCCGCAGATGAGGTTTGCACACATTTCATACGCGCTTAATTTATTCCGCGCTATTTCTAGCATAGATTCCGCATTGTCTATCCCATAGAGATTCAGCGGAAATTCCGCTTTAGAGGCGATTTCTATTAGCATTGCCCCCGTGCTTGTGCCTAAATCTAGCAGGGTGGAATCGGGTTTTAAATACATCAATGCAAAGTCCGCACAAAGCCCCAAAACTTCCTTATAATAAGGGATTGAGCGGCTCACCATATCATCAAACACGCCCGCGACTTTCGCATCAAATTCAAATTGCTTCTGCGGGGCTTTTGTAAAAACTTTATCCATTGCTTATTCCTTTGACTTTATCGTATTTGTGATTCTGCGGTTTGTTTTACATTGCTTTGGAATCCCGAGTTTGCGCCACTTGCATTTTCTACACTCTCCTTAGATTCTCCATTTTCACATTTCAAAGCCTTATAAGCCTCCTCTATATCCCGACAAATCTGCTCTTTTAATGCGCTTAAATGCTCAAAGTGCTTGTTCTCACGCAAGTATTTTACAAGAAAGAATCCCGCCTCCCTCTCCTTTACTTCCAGAGACTTCCCAAGCAAATGCCCCTCAATCGCAAAAGATTTATCTGTACTTAGACGATTGCCAATAAAAATCACCGCCGGATATTTTGGGGATTCCACACTTTGTGCGCCTAATTGCACAAATCCCGCATACACTCCCTCTTTTGGAAGCAAAAATCCATCGTTTTGCAGGTTAATTGTCGCGACAAGCTCCTTTGCACCAATCCCCTGCCCCCGCACGATTCCACCGCGAATCTCAAAGGGACGCCCTAGCAGTTTGTTTGCTTGTTTTAGGTTGCCATTGATAAGTAATTCCTTGATTAACCCGCTATGCACAGAAAGTTTTTTATAAAACACCTCACTAACCACAATCACTTCCCCTTGAAATCTTTTTTTTAAATCAAAGGTATAGTAATGCCTCTCCTTACCAAAGCGAAAATCATACCCCACAACCAAACATTTTAAATTGGGCAAAACTTCCAACAAAAACTCCACAAATTCTTTATCGCTTTTGTCGCGGACATATTCTAAAGGCAATGAAAAAATCGGATAGGAAGTATAAAAAGCGCGATATTTTTGGGGTAACAACTCGCCTTGATTGCTTTCAATGCACAAAATCGCACCCCCATTGCCTAACTTATCAAAAAGGGCTTGGTGTGCGCTGTGCATTCCATCAAACTTCCCAAGTGCAAGACTTGTGATACTTTTAGCAAATTTAGAGTTTTTGAGCAGCGATAAAAAACTCAACATTCCCTTCCTTTCCTTTCACTTTGGATTCCTCACAGACTAGAATCTTAAACCCCTCGTTTTCTAAAAGCACAAGGGTTTGGTTGAGCGCATTGATAGCACTTTGCGATTCCATTAACACGCCCTTTTTGTTGCGTTTTGCTTCCACTCCCACTTCAAATTGTGGTTTAAAAAGCAAAATCAAAAGCCCACTTGCTAATGCCTTGATTGCGCTTAAAATATCCTTGATAGAAATAAAAGAAACATCGCAAACTACGAGAGAAAAAGTTTGCGATTCTTGATTTTCTCTTGCGAAATTACGAATATCTGTGCGCTCATAGAATCTCACACGCCGATTCTGCCTCAAACTCGTATGTAGCTGATTGCTCCCCACATCTACACACACGACAGATTCCACGCCTAATCTTAACAAAACCTCACTAAATCCGCCCGTGCTAGACCCAATATCTAAGGCATTTAAGCGATGAAAATCTTGCGTTAAGTAGGGATTGGATTCCAAGAAATAATGCAGTTTCTCCCCTGCACGACTCACAAAGCACAAAGACTCCAAAAAGGAAATGGAATCGCAAGATTCCACCGCGTAAGAAGCCCTTTTGCATATTGTGCCATTCACGCAAACCTTACCCTTTTTGATAAGGCTTTGCGCCTTGTTGCGCGATTCTGTTAAGCCAAACTTCACACAGGCAATATCCAAGCGCATTCCTTGTGTAATATTCTGCAATTATTTTCCTTTCAAATCCTCTTTGCTTAAACCCTTAAATCCAAACTTTAAAGAATTTTTACCAAACTTTGGGTGGCTTAGAACAAGCATTAAACTATCTTGTATGCGTTGATTTTGTGGTGCAAATGTAACCAAATAATATTCTCCCCAACGCATAGCATTTTGTTGCATTAAGCCTTGTAAATCTTTATTGTGCAATCGTGTAATTTTTGTTGGGGATTCTCCATTGTTTAAAGTCAAGCGATAGCCATTTTCTAAGAATCCTAAGGAATTTTGCTCACTTTGATACACATCTACAAAAAACACTTCTCCTCTTTCGTGCGGGTATTTTTCCTCATCATAGGCATTTAAATGCACTGCAATTAGCACGATTCGTGTCGTATCCTCAAAGACTAGCTCACTTTTGCGTGTAGCTTGAATGTAGGATTCCTCCGGCTTAGAGGGAATCAATCTTGATTTAAAGGATTGCAGATTTGCACACCCATTCAAGAGAAATAAACTCAAGATTCCAAAGATAAAGAATCGCATAAAAAGCCATCTCATTGCTTAACACCAATCTCATAATAAGTAAAGCCAAGCTCTTTAAGCCTTTTTGCGTTATACTGATTCCGCCCATCAAAGATAATAGGAGACTTTAATCGTTCTTTAACCTCTAAAAAATCTGGGCTTCTAAACTCTTTCCATTCTGTAACAAGCACAAGGCAATCGCAATCTTCTAAGGCGTCATATTTGTTTTTTGCATACAATAGGTTTGGAGTATCCTTTAAATAAAATTGTTGTGCTTCTTGCATTGCTTTTGGGTCATAAACTTTTACCACCGCACCTCGTGCAACTAGCTCATTAATTAGCACAATAGAAGTCGCCTCACGCATATCATCTGTTTCTGGCTTGAAGCTAAGCCCCCATAAACAAATCTGCCTCTCACTTAAATCCTCTCCAAAATATTGCACGATTTTCTTACCCAAAACGCGTTTTTGCCCCTCATTGACTTGTTCCACTGCGTGAATCACTTTAGGATTGATTCCATTGTCTAGTGCAATTTTTGATAATGCTTTCACATCTTTTGGAAAGCAACTTCCCCCATATCCACAACCCGGATAAATAAAGCTATACCCAATGCGTTTATCACTTCCGATTCCAACGCGGACACTATTGACATTTGCGCCAACCGCTTCACAAATATTTGCAATTTCGTTAATGAAGCTAATTTTTGTCGCAAGCATTGCATTTGCAGCATACTTTGTCATCTCCGCGCTTTTAATATCCATCACAATAAATCTATCACAACTGCGACAAAAAGGAGCATAAAGCTCTCTTAATCTTTCTTCTACCCACTCTTCTTCTACACCAATAATTACGCGGTCTGGCTTTAAAAAATCATTCACCGCATCGCCTTCTTTTAAAAACTCCGGATTACTTGCCACACTAAAGGGAATTATTTTATTACGCTTTTTAAGGGATTTAAAAATCACCTCTTGAACCCTCTGTGCAGTGCCTACTGGAACAGTGGATTTATTCACAACAATTAATTGCGATTCCATTTGCTCACCAATTTCTTTTGCAGCTTGAAGCACATATTGTAAATCCGCACTTCCGTCCTCTCCCATTGGCGTTCCAACCGCAATAAATACAATCTCACATTTTTTCAACGCCTCTTTCAAAGAAGTGGTAAAACACAAATTGCCATTTTGATAATTTTTGCTCACAAGCCCTTCAAGTCCGGGCTCATAGATTGGTATTTTGCCCGATTTGAGTTGTGCAATTTTGGATTCTAACACATCTACACACACGACTCTATTACCCATTTCTGCAAAACAAGTTCCACTAACTAAACCCACATATCCCGTGCCAATCACTGCTATATTCACAAAACGCCCTTTATTACATAAAAATATTTTAACATTCTAGCATATTTTACAAAGAAGCAAAACAAAGGATACTTAAAGCAAAATAAAATTATAATCCCTAAATTTATATTTAAGGTTTGATAATGGCGCGACACTTACTAGAAACCAAAGATTTTAAAAAAGATGAAGTTGAACAACTTTTAGATTTAGCTCAAAGTTATTTAGACTCCGATAACACATTAACCTCCAAAAATTCTCTATCTGGGCATATTATCATTACTGCATTTTTTGAAAATTCTACACGCACACTTTCAAGCTTTGAAGTCGCAACAAAACATTTAGGTGGGGAAGTTGTGCGTTTAGATGCCTCAAGAAGCTCTACAACGAAGGGTGAAACACTCTTTGACACAGCAGCAAACCTCAATGCAATGCAGCCAAGCGCCATTGTTGTGCGCCATAGAAACTCTGGTGTGCCAAATATTTTATCTAAATATGTAACCTGCTCTATCATCAATGGGGGTGATGGCGCACACGCGCACCCCACACAAGCACTTTTGGATTTATTAACACTGCGCAAACATCTAGGACATTTAGGGGGTAAAAAAATTGCAATTGTGGGCGATATTCGCAATTCACGCGTTGCAAATAGCAACATTGAGCTTTTGGGACGCTTTGGTATGGAAGTGATTTTGGTGGGTCCTCCGCATTTTATCCCTAAAACCAAATTGCGTCATTGCTTGTTTTTAAAAGAAGTGATTGATGAAGTGGATGCGGTAATGAGTCTGCGCACACAGACAGAACGACACGATTATCCCATTTACTCAAGTCTAAAGGATTATGCGAGTGATTATTGTATTACCAAAGAAATTTTTGGGGAGCGCAATATTATTCTTTTGCACCCAGGTCCTGTGCATCGCAACATTGATATTAGCGATTCTATGCTAAAAGACCCGCGATGTAAAGTATTGGAGCAAGTTACACACGGCGTTGCGATTCGTATGGCAGTTTTAGAAACGTTGATTTTACAAAATCACACCAAAATCCCTAAAAACTTCCCTTATTTTTAATGCTTGAATTGCTTAGCTTAGCTGCAGTGGGCTTTATTACTGCATTAACACCGGGTCCTGATATTTTATTTGCGCTTAGAAACACACTAAGTTATGGCGCAAAGATTGGATTTTCAAGCCTCTTTGGAATCTTTTGTGGCTGGATTATTTTCTTAAGCCTTGTATATTTTGGCTTTGCGCATTTCATTCAAGGCGCACTTATTCAAGGCATTCTTTGCGCGGTGGGTGGAATCTATTTAAGCTACATTGCCTATCTTTTGTTATTTTGCGCAAACCCAAAGATTGATTTCAATCAAGCAGAATCCCAAATGCGATTCCATAGCCCCTATGCTTTTATGCTAAAAGGAATGCTTGTCAATCTCTCAAACCCCAAAGCGATTCTATTTTTTGGACTAATTATTACGCCTTTTATGAATAAGCATTTGGAATTAAGTATTGTCGTGCTACTCATTGCGCTCACTCTTGCCTTTGTATCTGTGATTTTCATTGCGACATTTTTTCGTAAATTTATCAATAATGCGCTTTTTAGAGTAATTGATAGAATTTGTGGAATCGTATTCATTGTTTTTGCGATTCTGCTATTTATCAATAGTTATCGCAGCTTAATGGATTTTATTGCATAAGATTGCGCTTTAATCTTGACAAGATTCCGCTTTTAGATTAAAATTCCGCTTTACTTCATTGCAAAATTACAAGGAACTGCATAAGGACTTCGTGGATTTCAACATCTGATTCTTTTATTCATTTTTTACATTCTTTAAAAACTTTTGCAAGGAATCTTAAATACACTTAAGGTAACAAATGAGCGAAAACAATCAAAACAAAAAAGAGCATAAAACTAGAACTCATACGCCAGTAGAAGGCTATACAATAGAGGATTTGCGCGCAAAACCCATCAACAAACTCGCAGAGATTGCAAAATCACTCGGCATTGAGAATCCACAAGAATTTCTGCGTCAAGATTTAATCTTTGAAATTCTAAAAACGCAAGTAAGCAAGGGTGGCTTTATTCTCTTTACCGGAATCTTAGAGATTACAAGTGAGGGGTATGGGTTCTTACGCGCCATTGATGAAAACTTCTCGGGTTCTCAAAATGACGCCTATGTGAGTAGCACACAAATCCGTAGATTCACCTTAAGAAATGGCGATATTATCACAGGGCAAGTCAGAAGCCCAAAAGACCAAGAGAGGTATTACGCGCTTTTAAAGGTTGAGGCGATTAACTATCAATCTCCCGAGGAGATGAAAAATCGTCCGCTATTTGATAATTTAACCCCTCTTTTTCCCACCGAACAAATCAAACTAGAATACAATAGCTTCAAAATCACAGGGAGAATGCTAGATTTATTTGCGCCCATTGGCAAGGGGCAGCGCGCACTTATTGTCGCGCCCCCAAGAACAGGTAAAACCGAGCTGATGAAAGAACTTGCTTATGGAATCACAAAAAACCACCCTGAAGTGGAACTCATCGTCTTGCTTGTGGATGAGCGTCCAGAGGAAGTTACCGATATGGAGAGAAGCGTAAAAGGCGAGGTGTATAGCTCCACCTTTGATATGCCTGCAAATAACCATACACGCGTGGCGGAGCTTGTTGTAGAAAAGGCAAAGAGAATGGTGGAAATGGGCAAAGATGTTGTGATTCTGCTAGATTCCATTACGCGACTTGCTAGGGCTTACAATACCGCAACACCAAGTAGCGGAAAAGTGCTAAGTGGGGGAGTAGATGCAAATGCGCTACACAAGCCCAAGCGGTTCTTTGGTGCGGCAAGAAATATTGAACAAGGCGGAAGCTTGACAATTATCGCAACTGCGCTCATTGAAACAGGTTCCCGAATGGACGAAGTGATTTTTGAAGAATTTAAAGGCACAGGTAATAGCGAGATTGTTTTAGCCCGACATATTGCAGAGCGCAGAATCTACCCTGCAATGGATATTTTAAAGAGTGGCACACGCAAGGAAGAATTGCTTTTAGGGCACGATAAACTCCAAAAGGTTTGGGTGCTACGCAATGCGATTCATCAGATGAATAACGAAATTGACGCTCTCACTTTCCTTTATTCGCAAATGCAAAAAAGCAAGGACAACGAAGAGTTTTTAAATATGATGAACGATAGCACAAAAGATTAAAATGACAACTTTACAAAGAATTGGGGTATTTGATAGCGGTGCGGGTGGAATTAGCGTGCTTAAAAATCTACTAGAATCGCAGAATTTTAAAGAAATTGTCTATTATGGTGACACCGCACGCGTGCCTTATGGCGTAAAAAGCAAAGATACAATTCAACAATATTCCCTAGAAGCCTTAGATTTTTTTAAACCTTTTAATCTTGATGCGTTAATTATCGCGTGTAATACCGCAAGTGCGTATGGATTAAAGGCAATGCAAGAAGTTGCTCCCTATCCCGTTATCGGCGTGATTAAACCCGGAATCCTAGCACTCAAAAATGCAATCAAGGATAAAAATGCCAAGATTCTGATTCTTGGAACAAAAGCAACGATCCAAAGCAATCTTTATAGCAAACTTCTGGCTGACGAAGGCTACCATAATACATTTGGACTTGCCACAAGCCTCTTTGTGCCCATTGTTGAAGAAGGAATCTTTACGGGTGAGATTTTAGATGCTACAATGAAGCATTATTTTAAAACTTATCCTTTCACACCTGATGCGATTATTCTAGGTTGCACGCACTTTCCACTGCTTGCACATTCTATTGCTAGATATTACCACAACCAACCCTTGCTGATTCACTCAGGCGAAGCAATAATGGAATATCTACGCACTTCCTACACTTTAGAACACTTCCCAAATACACCTAAACTTAGCTTTTATGCGAGTGATTGCGTGGAGAATTTAGAAAATATTGCAAAACTCTGGTTAAAACATTAAAAAACAAAGGAAATGCAATGGAATCTCAAACCCTAAAACTCATTTATCCACAATGGCAAGGTGGAAATATTGCAGAATGGTTTAAAGACATTCCCGACAATGATATTTCTAAAGGCTACGCACTAGGCGCAAAACTCTTAGAGATTCTAACTTCAAATGCGTCTTATCAAACGTGTGAAATTCCCATTTCAATGGATTTTAAGCGCGTAGTTAAAGATGGTAATTTTAGATAAAGAGGTGATTCTCAAACAAACACAATCTGCAATACAATATATCACAGAAGCAAATCCCACTAAGATTCTGACACTTGGCGGAGAATGCTCTGTATCTGTTGCGCCTTTTAGCTACCTTGCAGGAAAATATGGCGAGGATTTAGCTCTACTTTGGCTTGACGCACACCCAGACATTGGACTTCCCTTTGATACATATCAAGGCTACCACGCAATGGCTGTTACACATTTACTAGGGCTTGGCGATAAAGAGATTCTAAATCTTCTACCCGCTTCTTTTAATGTCAAAAATATCTTGATTGCAGGATTACACAGCGATGAGGCGAAATTCTACGCCAAACGCATTGGACAGCTAAACTTGCAAACGCTCAATGCCAAGCGCATAAAAAAAGATAAAACAAGCATTTTGGAATCCTTAAAAACTACAAAAGCTACTAAAATTGCCATTCATCTTGATTTAGATGTGCTAGATCCTAAAGAACTCTATATCGCAGTGGGCAATACTGGCAAATTGAAACTCAAACACATTACAGAGATTCTCACAATGGTTAGCAAAAATTATGAAGTAGTAGGTTTTAGCATTGCAGAACTTATGCCAAAAGAACTTATCCAACTCCAAAGCCTATTGCGTAACCTGCCGCTCTAATCTTTACCCTCCTTTACCAAAAGAGAAAGTTATCATTAATGATGCTTTCTTTGTTATACTTACAATAATAGAGGTGGTAATATTTCTGTCATTGCGAGAAAACCTCAAGTTTTCGTGATAATCCATAAGAAAGATATTTGAAGCTACTTCACCCATATTGCAAGGTTTTCACTTTTGCTAAAAATATCTCTAGCGATTCTGCCTTGCCTTGCACATACAGACGCACACCCGCATTTAAAAACTCCTTATTGCATACCACAATCTCTAATTTTTGCGCTAAATGCTCCACATAAGAAAATTGCGAAAAAGTAACCATTGCCTCTGCACTTTGCATTGGAATATAAGGTGCAAGAAAATTAGAATCTCTAGCCTTTAACACTACCTCTTTAGCACCTTGTGTGTAAGCACGGACAAGCCCACCCGTGCCAAGCAATGTTCCACCAAAATAACGCACACTTAGAATTCCACATTCTATCAATCCATACCCACGCAACACTTTCAATGTCGGCATTCCTGCAGTTCCCTTAGGCTCGCCATCATCGCTAAAACTTTCTGTCATTTGTCCTTGCGCATTAAAAAAACGTGAAGCTGTTACAAAATGCACTGCTTTGGGATGCCTTTGGCGCATTTGCTCCACCCATTTTTCAAACACATTAATAGGAATCACATATGAAATAAATGTTGAACCTTTAACTTCAAAGCTGGATTCCACATTTTCCAAAGGATAATATGTCTCTTCCACAAAAACCCTATTCAAAAAAACTCTGGACGCTTTAGCTCTCCATTTGCAAAGGCGATAATCTTGCTGCCAATACAATCTAGACTAACAATTTCGCAAATTGCACCCTTTGCAATCGCTTGCTTTGGCATACCAAATACTACACAACTTGCCTCATCTTGCGCAATCGTATAAGCCCCATTGTCATATAGCTCCTTAATGCCAATACTACCATCATCACCCATTCCTGTCATAATAATGGCAAGCGCATTTCTACCTACAACATTATTCAAACTCCTAAACATCACATCAACACTCGGACAATGCCTAGAAATGCGCACTCCATCGTGTGGTTTTACATAGTATTCACCCCCAATGCGTTCCAACAGCATATGCAACCCTCCAGCAGCTAAATACGCACAAGAATCTTGCAAGTGCATTCTGCTACGCACCTCAAAGACACTTAATGCGGAATTCATATTTAAACGATTCGCAAAAGAAGTTGAAAAAATATCAGGAATATGCTGCGTGATAATAATAGGTGGTAAATCTTTAGGTAAGCTTTTTAGAATCTGCGCAATCGCATCTACACCTCCCGTACTTGCACCTATCGCAATCACCCTTTTCCCCTCGCCCTTATAAGGTGATGATTTTAACAATACATCTGGATGATACTTCACACTAATATTTATTTCGTGCAATTATTCCATTACCTTTACAAAGATATTTTGCCCCAATCTATCCACTTTGTATGCTAATCCTAAAATACTTTCACTATGTCCCAAATAGAGTGTTCCACCTATTTTAAGATAAGAAAATAGGCGATTTAAAATTTTCTCTTGATCCTCAACCTTAAAATAAATCAATACATTGCGACAAAAAATTACATCAAATTCTTTTACCCCAAAAGAATATGTCTTATCACTCAAATTTTGCTGTTTAAAGCTTAAAATATCTTTTAAACACTGCTTAGCATTCATTATAATCTTATGCTTGTCTTTTGTGGAAATATCAAAATAATCTTTCAATTCTAGCCAATCAGGAAGTGGATTCAAATGTGTATCAACGACGTATTTTCCAGCTTTTGCAGTTTCCAACACCGATGTATCAATATCAATTGCTTGCACACTCACTTGTGCTGTTGATTGATACACTTCTTTCGCAAAAAGCAGTGTTGCTGCAATAGAATATGGCTCTTCTCCTGTGGAGCTTGCCGCACATAACACCCTAAAGGGCTCATCACTCAACAATCGTTGTGGCAAAATCCTATCAATCATATCCTTAAAATGAAATCCCTCCCTAAAGAAATCCGTTTTATTTGTCGTAAAAGCATTGATAAAATCCTGCTTGTATAGCCCGCGCTTTAATTCAGAAAAAAATTCTTCATAATCCTCAATATCAAGATCACGTGCTAATTTATCAAGGCGATTTTTAATAATAGAATCCTTATTAGTGGGTAGATAAAGCCCTGCGATTTTATAAATTAAAGTGCGTGCTTGATTGATGTATGTCTGATTAATGGTTGGTGGCATTCTGTCCCTTTATATAAGCTTCTTTCCACATTTTAGATGTTATAGAGTCTTGAACTTGTCCAATTGCAAGATATTGTGCATAATAATCTTCTACAAAAGCACGTATGTTTTTATTTTTAGGTTTATAGCAGCCCTTATCATCTTTTAACATAAAACACTCTAAAAAAACTTTCGCATCCTGTTTATTAAGATAGGTTTCTATAAGTTTATCATAGACGTTTAGATATTTTTTTTCTAAGGCTTGCAATGTATTCGCATTCACATCAACTTCTAGCGCAACAGCATCAAAACAGCCTCTATATCGCAGAATTCCAGCATTAAATAGCACATCTAGGTGTATTAAGCTCTCGCAATAATAAGGTAACACTTCATCTTCTTGCATCCAAGCGATCAAGCCCACAGCACGCGCAATTATGCTAAATACTAATTCCTTTAACAATGGCTTATCTATCTGCGTGAAATAATATGCAATTCCACCCATTGTGGCTTTAAATTCTTCAATATTCTTAAATTGCCCGCTCGCATTCATTAGCAATTCACTATCAAAATCCACCCACAAAATATGCCCAAACTCGTGCCCAACCGTTGAAATTTCATAAACTTTATACCAATCATCTTTTCTGAAATATAGCAAAATGCGGTTAAAATCCAAAAATTCTTTAGGAAAAGTTTTGCTAGCGAGCAGCATAAAAGGCTTCGCCATTGATAATTCACGCACACGATCGGGAAAATAAAAAATTTTTTTACCAAATTTAGCACTCACCCTTTCATCATTAGGGACAACTTGCGCGCTAAAAATTCCATTTAACTCCGCACCATAAAACAATAATGGCATTCCTCCATAACTTTGGGTTTGGTTTAATGCATTTTTCACACATTTATCAATGGAATCCTTAAAAGGCGTTTTTTGCATTTTTGCACTATATGTCGCATAAAATTCCCACATTGACTCCTTAGAAATTTTACAATCTACATTAGTATTTGACCCTAGCAAATCAACACCATTATAGATTCTTGCGATTCTTAAATCCCATTCTGGTGCAACTGCCTTTCTAAAATGATCTTCATAATACTCTAATGGATGTCCAATCTGCAAGGGTGTTGAAATCTGCATCCAAGCTTTATCCACAAGCCGCCAAGATTCTAAAAGCAATCCTGTATTTGTCTGCATTAGCGCAGTCTGTAAGGCACTCAAATACGCGATATGTGATTCCTTCTGCTCTAATTTTGGACATACTTCAGGAATTTTCTCTAGGGATTCCAAGCTTTTTGTAAAGATGGAATCTAGTGCGCTAAAACAATCTTTAAAAAAATCTGCATATGCAAGAGCGTGATATACAGAATCTTTCAGTATAGGTACAGAATAACTTCTATCACTTAGCTCACCTTTTGCACTAAACCCACCTTTGGAGACAAAGTCAAATGCACAGCATTCAAAACTAGATTCCAATGCCTTTAAAATTGCCTCCATATCACCATTAAATTGTGCATTTAAATCCTTGTTAATGCCTAAAATTAATCGCTCCTGCCACTGCACAAAAAATAGATTAAACACTTCTCCTATGCGATGAATAGATTCCAAAAGCTCTCTCCAAAATGGCGTTAGAAGTGCATTATCTTGGATAAAATTTAAAACCTTGCGGTGTTTTTGCATATGAAAATCACACGTAATACCAAGCAACATTGCACGTAGTTGCAAAACTTTATTCTCTTGGATTCCCAATTTTTGCAAAATCGTGAGCAATCCTCCCTCTTTTAATCCAATCACTCTATCCACACAAGCAAAACGCGTTTCTGTATTATCTGGAATCTCTTTAAAAACATTATGCAACATCTCTGAAATTTCACCACAATCCATTGCATTGTATAACGCATTAACAGCTTGATTTTGCGATTCTAAAAAGCGATAAACTTGAACAATATCCTCTAAAATTTTGCGTTCCATTTCCTCTTGCATTATTTATCCTGCTTTTCTTGCGTATTTTTATGCTTTTTAATCACTTCATACGCGCCATTAATGCGTTGCAATTTTTCCGTATAACTCTCCAAAATCGATTCGTCTAAGCCTTTATGGTGCAAAATATCAGGGTGAAATTGACGCACAAGATTCTTATAAGCACGCTTAATTTGCTCCATAGAATCATCTTCATTCACGCCCAAAATCGCATAGGATTCCTGCAATGTTGCATTTTCTCTCTTAATAGCATAGAATTGCTCATACTTATCATAAAGTGCATTAAAATCTGCATTATCAATCTCTAAATATGCCGCTACATCTAAGATAATCTCACGTTCATCTACACTAAGCTCATTATCAGCATAGGCGAGAGCAAGCATATATTCTACAAGTTTTAAGCGGCTTTTATACTGCCCCTTACTAAAGGCTGCATAGCGCGTTGTAAGCTCCTCTACACTTTGCGGTGTATCGTCAAAAATACGGTGTAAAATTTCTAAAATTTCATCTCTTTGGTACATTGCACTTTGCAAACTCATCGCATTTGCAATATCGGCAATGGTATTTTCCATCAATGCAATTTCTAGCTCACACACCTTGCCATCACTTTGTGCAAGCTTTGATAAAAGCCCAACAATTAAACCATACTCACTATTGCGGATTTTCTCCTCTTTTGTTAATTCTTTTGGTTGTTCTTTGTAGGGATTATGGTAAGAATCTGGCAATATATCATCGTTATCAGAGGGAGAAATCTGCGGACGTTTATGAGGATTCTTTAAATAATCCTTAAAGTTAATAAAAGCAATGGCGACAATGACAATCGTGATAAGTAGTAAAATTTCCATATTTTCAAGCTCTATTTGGCAAAAAAGCCTTTAAATTTGCCTAAGATTCCACTTGACGCTAAGAATCCCAACTCTTGCAATTTTGCTTTAATCGCTTCTGCACCCTTTTCATCGGCTTCTACTTCTACGCTTTGACTTGGAATATCCACACGCAATGTTGGATACTGCCCCAAAAGTGCATCATTAATCTTTTTAACACAACCTTCACATTTAATATTTTGGCATTGAATTTTCATTGTATTTCCTAAGTTAATTGTTTGTAAGTGGTGGGCCCTATAGGACTTGAACCTATGACCAATCGGTTATGAGCCGAGTGCTCTAACCAGCTGAGCTAAGGGCCCTTATTGAAAAAGAATTGTGATTATACACAAATTTATATCTAAAGGCAAGTAGATTTTCAAGCACAGCTAGCAAAATAATCATTGTAATAAAACTACTCCCACCGTAACTAAACAATGGAAGAGGAATCCCAACCACAGGTGCTAACCCAATCGTCATTGCAACATTAACGCTAAAATACACAAAAAATAACAACCCCACACAATAGGATACAACTTTTAAAAAATAGTCTTTATCGTCAGTAGCACTCATTGAAAAGATATGAAAAATCAACGCACCATACAAAATAAATAACCCAACTACACCGACAAAGCCGAATCTCTCCGCAAAATAAGGGAATATAAAATCACTTGTCGCAATGGGTAAAAATTTATATGCTGCTTGCGTAGCAGCTTCTTTTTCTTTACCTAAGATTCCGCCAGAACCAATGGCGATAATAGACTGCTTCACTTGATAATCAGGCTCTTTGAGCACGAAATCTACAATGCGTTTTTTTTGATAATCGTGTAAATTTGCATATAAAATGGGTGATAAAAACATTCCAGAAGCAATTAAAACAAGCCAAATTTTATAATTAACCCCCACTAAAAACAACATTCCAAAACTCATTAAAAGCAATACCAGCGCGGTCCCCAAATCCGGCTGTTTTAACACAAGCACAAAGGGCACAACAATAAAAAAGGAAAGTTTTAAGAAATCCAATAATTTATAACCACTCTTTTTAGGGGGATTTTTGCTAATTAAATACGCCATCATCAAGATTAGCGCGGGCTTCATCGTTTCGGAAGGCTGAAAGGTAAAATGCACAAAAGGAATTTCAAGCCACCTTTGCGCTCCTAATCGCGTATCGCCAAAGAGCTCAACTGCAACCAACAACAAAATATTCACCCAATAAAAACCAATGATTAACCACGACATCCTGCGCACAGGAATCAAAAATACAGCAATAAAAACCAAAAGTCCCACAAAGATATAAATCAAGACTTTATTGCCCAAAAATACATTATTTTCATTAATTAAATACCAAGAAATCAAAATAATTGGCGCAATCAATAAAGGCAAAGTAAAATCAAAATATGATAAAATTTTACGATCAAACCCAAACAAATACAAACCCTAAAAACACAAATTTCGTGCAATTTTACCATAAAGAAAAGCTTATGCAACAAACTCTTGAGAATTTTTCACCAAATCTTAATACAAAATATTTTGAAATTACAGAGGAAAATATAGGAATCCGTGCAGATGTTTTTATTGCTCAAGCCTATGGAATCTCGCGTGCGCAAGCGCAAAACTACATCAAAAGCACAAAAGTTTTACTAAATCACGCCCCGTTAAAAAAATATGGAACCACACTAAAACTTTACGATATTATCACAATAACACCACAAGAAACAGAGCAAAAAAAGCAGAAAAAAGAGTTTGTAATTCCCATATTGTATGAAGATGAGGATATTTTAATTCTAAACAAACCTGCAGATTTAATCGTGCATCGCAGCGATACAAAAGACACACAATATACGCTTGTAGATTGGTTAAAGGGTTCTAATTTTAAACTTTCAAATCTTGGAGATTCCTACCGAGAAGGTATCGTGCATAGGCTTGACAAAGGCACAAGTGGAGCAATCGCCATTGCCAAAAATAACATAGCACACGCACATTTAAGCACACAAATCAAGACGCGTGCAATGGGACGTTACTATGTGTGCGTAGTCGATAAGCCTATAAAACAATCACAAATCATAGAGTCCTCCATAATGCGCCACCCCAAAATGCGCCTAAAATATATTGTCTCTAACACCATAGAAGCAAAGCCTGCCAAGACTGCATTTTTTACTATTGCGGATTCCACAAATGCGGGTAATACCACAGCCCTCGCACTCATAGGCGCAAAACTCTTTAGCGGTCGCACCCACCAAATCCGCGTACATCTACATTCCATAAACCGCCATATTTTAGGCGACACATTTTATGGCTACAAGGGCAATTACACGGATAGAATCCTGCTTCACGCCCATTTTATCCATCTAATCCACCCCATTTCAAAACAACCAATAGAAATTTACGCCCCTTTTCCTTTAGAAATGCAAGAGTTTTTAGAAGCGCATTTTCTACTCCAAACTTATAAAAATCCGCAATCCCAAAACCTAATTATTCCACTTGCGTCTTTGTATGCTACAAATTTCAAGGTTTAAATTGAACGATTCTAAAAAAATCACACAATTTTATGCTAAAATTTGCATTCAAAACTTTAATCTTAGGAATATCTTTATGCGTTTGACTTCTTCTATTGTATTTTTCTTAAGCGGAATCTTAAGTATATTCTTTCTTGGTTGTAGCAATATGGCTTTTAATAACCCATCTATTAATAGTAACATCACGCCACCGACAGATATTCGTGTTTTAAGTGATGTAAATACCATTGCGTTTGAGTGGAATCTCGTGCAAAATCCAGAAGTCGCAGGGTATTATATTTATCGCAAACCCTATAATGCACAGCAATTTGAAAAAATTGCAACCTTAGATTCACGTTTTAACACGCATTATGCCGATACTTCTTTGAATCCTAACACACAATACACTTATTATTTTGCGACTTTTGATAAGAATCGCAATGTATCTGCATACTCTGCACCAGTCTCTGCAACAACACTTTCTATTCCAGCAGTTAGCTATATTGAAGCCATTAGCAACTATCCACGCAAAGTAAAAGTTATTTGGAATCCTCACCAAGATACGCATATTATGGGATACATCGTGCAACGCAGGGATAAAAATGGCACGTGGAAAGATATTCATACAATTAAAAACCGCTTGCTTGTAGAATACCTTGACACAGGCTTAGAAGATGGCACGACATATAGTTATCGCGTATTAGCCTATAACGCACAAAATTCCCAGTCTCTTCCCTCCTCGGAAGTTAGCGCAACTACAAAGCCAAAACCAACACCCATTACAAATTTCAACGCCTCCTTAAACCAACCTAGACAAATCACGCTTTCTTGGGATTTACACAATAATCCTGAAGTAACTTCCTATAAAATTCTGCGCTCAAGCTTCATTTCAAGTATTTTTAGCACTCTTGCAACATTGCCCAGCAACACAAATGTCTATCAAGACTTGATTAAAAAAGATGGGGAATCCTATCAATACAAAATCGTTGCTGTGGATAAAGATGGTATTGAGAGCCTAGAAAGCACACCTATTACAGGAGCAACATTAGGAATCCCAAACTCACCAAATATTACTTATGCAAGAATTGAAAATAATTCTGTCGTGTTAAAGTGGATTCCAACAGATACGCGTGCGGTAGAGTATGTCGTCTATAAAAAAGATTCCGCATTTTTTGGAGAAACTTTGCGCTATAACAAAGTCTTGACACCAGAATTCATTGACCACGAGATTAAGCCCGGCGATAAATATTATTATCGCGTTAGTGCGATTGATGAGAATGGTTTGGAATCCAAACCTTCTCAAGAAGTTACATTATCCCTACCCAAATAATATGCCGCATTTCAAGACTAAATACTTACAGCTTCCAACTCTCCCTTTAGAAGTCTCACACGAAACGGGGGAGTTTGCATTCCTAGAGTTTTTAATCTCTAAAAACAATCCAAGCTTTGGACTATTGCATACACGTTTTACCCCAAAATCTCAAAAGACACAGGATTTTTTTTTAGAAATTAAAAATATAGAATCTAACAACACAGAAACACTCGTGCGCTTTGATAAATATTCCCGCATCGCGCCCATTGAAATTATTAAAACTGCGCTTAGTATTCTTATGGATTTACAAGACTCCATTACAACGCACAATCTAAATCCAAGCAATATTTCATCAGAATACAAGCTTCCTTTTATTAAAGAAATTAATGCGTTTTTGGATTTTCACAATCTTTTTAATCAAAAATGTGCGGAATCACAAAGGCAATTCAAAGAAATTTGGCTTGAAATCGGCTTTGGAAGCGGACGACACTTATTGTATAATGCGCAAAATTATCCCGAGATTCTACATATTGGGTTAGAAATCCACCACCCCTCTTTAGAGCAAGTTGCACGGCAAATTGGCTTACAGCATTTAAATAATATTCTCATTCTAGCGTATGATGCACGGATTTTTTTGGAGCTATTGCCTTCTAATGTATTGGATAAAATTTTTGTACATTTTCCGGTCCCTTGGGACAAAAAACCACATCGTAGAATCTTTAGTCAAGCATTTCTCGCACAATGTGCGCGCGTGTTAAAACAAAATGGACTTTTACAATTGCGCACCGATAGTTTAGAATATTTCAATTTCGCAAACAATTTAGCGCAAGATTTAGCAAATGATTTTAAAGTAGAATCGCAAATCAATGCACAAGAGACTATTACTAGCAAATATGAAGCAAGGTGGCTTAGAGCAAATAAAGATATTTTCAATCTTGAGCTTTATGCACAACAAACCAGCAAAGAGCAAAACTTAGATTTTACATTTGATTTTTGCAATCATTCATTCAATCCAATGTATTTTAAAAGAATAAAATGCGTGAAAAATGGTTATTTCTTACACACAGAGGATTTATTCATAGGAGAGAAAACTTCGGCAATGCGCATTTCTTTCGGAGATTTTAACTATCCAGAGACACGTTATATTTTACAACAAGAAAAGGGTTTGCATTATTTTAGAAACAATCCTTTGCCGACACATAGCAACCATAAAGCCCATAATCTTTTAGTAGAGGTTATTGCGCACGATTTTAAAGGCAAACAATGAATCCCGTTATTCAAGCAAGAGGCATCAATCTAGGTTATAACAACGACATCATCATTAAAAATGCTAGTTTTGATATTTATTCTAAGGAATTCGTATTTATTAGCGGGCAAAGCGGAAGCGGCAAAAGCACTTTGCTGCGCTCAATGTATGGAGATTTACCTCTTAAAAGTGGCTCACTTGAAGTTTGTGGTGTAGAAATGTTTAAAGCGAATAAGAAAAACATAGAAATTTTGCGCCGCCATTTAGGAATCATCTTTCAAGATTATAAACTCATTAAAGATTTTAATGTTGAAAAAAATGTAATGTTACCAATGGTTATTGGGGGCTTCACAAAAGAATCTTGTCAAGCACAAACCGACAGACTTCTCGCACATATTAAACTCTCCCACAAAGGTAGTAAATACCCAATGGAACTTAGCGGGGGTGAGCAACAGCGCGTTGCAATGGCGCGTGCCTTAGCGCACAATCCTCTTTTGATTTTAGCGGATGAGCCGACAGGTAACCTTGATGACTATTCCTCTGAAGTGATATGGAATCTCTTAAGGGGCGTCAATACACAACTAGGTATTACTGTGGTTGTTGTTACACACAGGATTCCAGAAACACTAGGCATTCATTATCGGCATTTTCACATTGAAGAAGGGGTCGTATATGAACTCTCTTAAAAACCATTTGAGTTTGATTATCCCACTTGTTGCCCTACTCTTTGCACTAGAAAGCATTTTATTGGTGCATCGCACGCTCAATGATTATGAAAATAAGTTAGGACAAAATTATGCCATTGTTTTAGCCAGCAAAAATGAACTAACTTTAGAATCTCTACGCAATAAAATCGGCGAGGTGCAAGCACTTACGCCCATTGATTCACAACTTATTTTAGAGCGTCTCAAAAATAGCATTAGTCAGGCAAATTTAATTTTGCTCAAAAAATCCTTGCCCCACTTTTATTCTTTAACCCTTAATCAATACCCAAGTGATGCTAGGCTCATTGCGATTCAAAATGTGTTAAATAATTTTGAAGGTGTGATACGGATTGAAACATTTAGCAAAAGTCATAGTCAAATTTATCAACTTTTACTCATTATTAATGGAAGTATTATCATTTTTTCAAGCCTCATTGCGTTAATCAGTCTTTTATTGATGTTTAAACAAATTGAAATTTGGAAGTTTCAGCATTTAGAGCGAATGGAGATTATGACTTTATTTGGTGCGCCACTTTGGATGCGCTCACAGGTGCTATTCCGTCTTGCTTGCGCCGATACAATCATTGCTACCATCATTGTTTCAGGTGGATTATTCTATATCGCCCAAAATCCAGTCTTATTAATATTCTTTCAAGAATTGGGGCTAAATCCCGAAATTTTCTCACCCATTTTAGATTCCATTGTGTTGCTATTAACGGGGTTGGCTTTATCACTCACTGCCGTTTGGATTGTTAGCTTGCAACAGAAGGATTAAGGGAAAATTTATGCGGATTTTATTTGCGATTCTTATTGCTTCAACCCTAATCAGTGCCGACACGAAAGATATTAATCAAAAAATCAACCAAAATGAATCCGCGCTAATGGAGAGCAAAAAAAAAGCCTCACAAATCAGTAAAAAACTTCAAGAATTGGGTGAAGCCATTAATCAACAAGAAAAAGAAAGTAAAGAATTAGAAAAAACTATTCAAATTAGTGAAGAAAATATTGCCAAAAACCAAAAAGAGTATGACATAAAGTCCGCACAAATGCAGAGTTTATCCACCAGTCAAGATTCCTTATTTCAAATACGCAAAAACATAGAATTAGAAATGATTGATTTAATTGTAAAGGAAATTTCTTTTGTTATTTTGCTCAACGATTTTCAACCAGAATCCATACAAGATTTGATTACAGAGGAGAGCTTCAAAACACTAAGTGATACAGCAAAAATACATTTAAAACAACTTAGCGAAAAACAGAGCAAAACGTTAGAAACATTAAAAAACTTACAAAATGAAATTGATAAACTAAAAAACTTTATTGATATAGAAAACAAAAAACGTGTGCAACTTAAAGAACTACAAAACAAACAAGCAGCACTCATTGCAAATTATCAAAAGGAAATTACACAATATAATGACGCCTTACAAAAAATTGCCAAAGAGCGTGATGCCTTACAAAATATTTTAGCAAATTTAAATATTCTAAAAAAACAAGAAGCGCAAAAAGCAAAATTACAAAAACAAAATACAGAATCGCAAAAAGTAGCACAAGCTAAAGATTCCACGCCCAAAACAGATTCCAAAGCACAAGAGACAAAAGCCAACATACCACCCAAATCTGCCACTAAACCATCAATAGAATCTCCAATCCCCTCTTCAGACGGCTTTGATGTGCGTCAAGTGGCAAGCTCCTACCACGACATTAGCACAACAAAATACAAAGGCGCAAAGACAATCGCACCTTTGGATAATTTTTCCATTGAAAAATATTTTGGTCCTTATTTTGATCCTGTTTATAAAATGAAAGTCTTTAATGAGTCTATTACATTAATGCCAAAAGGAGACGATAAAGTTAAAAGTGTGTTAGATGGTAAGGTTGTCTTTGCTAAAGACACTCCGATTCTTAAACGCGTTGTTATTATTGAGCATAAAGACAATATGCATACCATCTATGCACAACTAGATAAAATCGCCCCCACAATTAAACCCGGACGTGCCGTAAAAAAGGGCTATACAATAGGACGCGTTGATAATGCGCTTAAATTTGAAGTAACCCTAAAAGATAAACATATTGATCCTCTAGAACTCATTAACACAAAAAATATTTAAAAAATTTATAAATTTTAAATTTTTCTATTAACTTTTAAACAAAATATCCGATATACTTCATAGATTCTTTTTATCGTCTTAACAAGGAGGTATTTATGAATATTGGCGAAGTTGGAATGGATATTGCTAGAACACAGGGGAATGTTGCATACACGAAACAACCAGTTGAAAATAGCGGGAAATCGCAGCAACCCATCTCGCAAGTTCAGCAAATGCAAACAGAAATTGATAAATCAAACGAGGAGCAAAAGGTTGAAGAGCAAAAGCAAAAGCTCAATGAACTTGCACAGCAACTAAATAAAGAGCTAAATCCTCTAAATACAAATGTAACATTTGGCTTTAGTGAAGATATTGAAGGATTATATGTAACCGTGAGCGAACGGGATACCAACCGCGTAATCCGCAAGATTCCAAGCGATGAAGCAATGGAATTAATGGCAAAAATGAAAGAAGTGGTTGGGATTATATTCAACAAACAAGCATAAACTTTAGAAGGAGATTATTATGGCTTTAGGATCACAATCTGTATTAGGGATTTCAAGTAACCTAAGTTGGGATGTTATCGAGCAGATGAAAGACAATGATATAAAAAATCAAATCAATCCCATTACAAAAAAAATTGAAGCCAATATGGAGAAACAAACAGAGCTTACATCACTCTTAACAATGATGACTTCTCTGAATACAAATTTCAAAAACTTATCAGATTATAGCACCTTTCAAAAACGTTCTTCCTCTGTGGAAGGTAGTGGCGTCAAGGCAACTGCTGGAGAGGGTTTGGCGATTCAAGATATTAAAATCAATGTCAAACAACTTGCACAAAACGATGTTAATCAAGTGGGTTTAAAATTCGCCTCAAGAGATAGCGTTTTTAGCACAGAAAATACATCTTTAAACTTCTATCACAATGGCACAAATTACAACATTGACATTAAGGCAGGTATGAGTGTAGCAGAAGTTGGACAAGCCATTACTGATAAAACCAATGGTGCGGTGATGGGTATCATTATGAAAACAGGTGGAGACAACCCTTATCAGCTAATGATTCAAAGCAAAGATTCTGGTGCGCAAAACAAAATCTATTTTGGTAGCACATTAGAGAGTGCCGCAATGCCGGGCGGACAACTCACAAGCGGAACGCTAAAGATTGAAATTGACGGTCAAGAAGTGAAAGTGGATTTATCCACAGTTGGAAGCAAGGTAGGAAACAATGCCGAAGACAACGCTAAGGCTGTTTTAGAAGCGATTAACAACAAAATCAACACCGATTCTAACCTTTCTGACTTAAAAAATAAGATCGCAAGTGGTGAGATTACTATTGGCTTAAATAGCACAGGCAAAGGTTTGCTTTTAAACGATACAAAAGGTAACGACATTAATGTAACTGTTGAAAAGGCGAAAATGAAACCTGCTGATGGAGTGCAAGAAGTCGATACTGACTTAGGTTTTGTGAAAACTTCTGCGGGAAGTGGAAATACAATTCAAGGGAAAAATGTTGTTGCGGGGCAATTAAGCGGTAGCCTTACAATCAATGGTGAAAAAATTGACTTAAACGCAATCAATAAAGGCACAGGCGCTGAGAATGCTAAAGAAATTGCCGATTCAATTAATAACAATACGAATTTGCAAGGCAAAGTTTCTGCAGAAGTTAAAGATGGAAAATTGGCTATCAAAAGTGTAGATGGTAGCGAAATAAAAATCGGTGCAGAGGGCGCAACAGACGCAGATAAAAAGAAAACCTTAGATTCTATTGGGCTAACAGAGGGAAGCTATACATCAAGCAAAAGCTTTTTAGATAAAATGGATCTTACCAATATCCAAAACGCGCAAAATGCAAAATTCACTTACAATGGCATTGCAGTAGAACGCGATAAAAACAGCTTTGATGATGTGGTTTCAGGACTCTCTTTAGAACTTACTGCTGTAACAGAGGCAAATAAAGATGTCATTGTCCGAATCACGCGTGATGATAGTGGAATCGCAGAGGAAATGGAAAAGTTTGTAGAAAATTACAATACAATGTATAACAAAATCACGGAGTTGATGAAATACGATGAGGATACTGAAGTTGCGGGTGTTTTTAATGGCAACAGCGACATTAGGCAGATTGTGAGACAATTTAATAGCATTATCTCCTCTAACGATGTCAATGGCAATAACCTCGTAAAATATGGAATTTACTTCAATGATGATGGCACATTAAAAATGGATAAAGAGAAATTTAACTCTGCATTTAAAGAAGATCCAGACGCTGCGGTGTCTTTCTTTAGAAGCGCAACTAGCACAATTAGAGGTGAGGAAACAGAAGTAGATGGAGTCTTTACAAAGCTCCGCACTACAATGGATAAACTCATTACAGGAAGCAACTCTACATTAAAGCTTTTAGAAACTTCTCTTGTAGATGAGCAAAAAACCCTCAATGAGGATAAAAAGAAAACGCAAGAAAGCATTGATACGCGCTATGACACAATGGCAGAGAAATGGTCAGCGTATGACCAACTCATTGCTAAAACACAACAACAAGCACAAACGGTTCAGAATATGATTCAATCAATGAATTCAAACTAATAAAGGATCAAAAAGATGAAAAGTAGTTTAGCCTACAATTCTTATCAGCAAAACTCTGTTGCGGTGGAATCCCCAGCAAAGCTTGTAGAAATGCTTTATGAGGGGATTTTGCGTTTTGCTTCTATGGCAAAACGTTGTATTGATTCAGAAGATATTGAGAAAAAGATTTATTATATCAATCGCACCACAGATATTTTTGTGGAACTTTTAAATTCGCTTGATTATGAAAAGGGTGGGCAAGTTGCCCATTATCTAACAGGGCTTTACACACACCAAATAAAGCTCCTCACTCAAGCAAATATGGAAAACAACAAAGAAAAAATTGACATCGTGATTAAAGTAGTCAAGGGATTACTTGAAGCGTGGAAAGAGGTAAATCATGAATTGGCTTAATGAACTTAAAGTAGCATACTTAAACAAAAACGACAACAAATTAAACGAGCTTTTAGACAATACACCGATTCTAAAAACGCGTGATGAAATGTTTGAAGCTCTAGCAATTATGGAGCAAATCACAGAATATGCAAAAGCACAAAGGGAAAGATTAGGCGTTGAAATGCGCAAACTTAAACAAACCAAAAATTTCTTTCCTCAACAAGAAAATAATGCGCAAAGGCTTAATATTTCTTTTTAATTGCTATAATACCTTTTTCAATTAAAAGGAATATAAATGCAATGGAAACCGATTGATATTGAAGACAAGGAGTTACTCACTAGCTTCTTTGCTTCACACGATATTCTTGTTTCAGACCTTACCTTTACAAATCTCTATCTTTGGCATTATGCGCGTCATATTAGTTGGGCGATTCTAAATGATTGCTTAATCGTTAAAACCCAATATCCCAACGAAAACCCTTTTATATTTTATCCAATCCATAAACAAAATAATTTAGAAAGCAAAAAACAAACGATTCTACAATTACAAGAAATCTGCAAAGCAAAAGGTTTGACTTTTTCTATCCATTCCTTAAGCGAAGTAGATAAGGCGGAGTTGGAATCCCTTATTCCAGATAAATTTGACTTCATTTATCGTGAAGATAGGAGCGATTATATCTATTCTATCCCCGAACTCATTGAGCTAAAGGGTAAAAAATATCATAAAAAAAAGACGCATTTAAATCGTTTTGTGGAACGTTACGCATTTAGCTATGAGGAGCTAGATTCTAACAATCTTGAGGAGCTTATTTTAACTTATCAAAATTGGTTTGGCAAAATTAGCGATGACGCAAGTGATGGTTTGCGCAATGAATATGTGGGTATTATAGAATCCCTAAAGGAATTTCATAATCTTGATTTTAAAGGCGGAATCTTGCGCGTAGAGGGGAAAATCATCGCCTTTAGCTTCGGAGAACCGCTTAATAAGGACACAGCAGTAATCCATATTGAAAAAGCCGACATTGAATATCAAGGGGCTTATCAGGCTATTAATCGTGAATTTTTAGCGCATACTTGGCGTGCCTATTCTCTTGTAAATCGCGAGGAAGATTTGGGGATTGAGGGATTAAGAAAGGCAAAACAATCTTACCAACCTCTTTATTTGCAAAAGAAGTTTGATGCGGTTTGGAAACTTTCATAAGCATCTATAGCATTATTGCTCATAGAATAACCCTATATCCGCGTCCTACAGGCTCGTATCGTAGTTTCTTAAATACTATAACCTTTTAAAGCTTTCTTTTATTGATCTTTGCACTTAATTCCTCTTTTAAAGTCTGCAAATCAGATTCTAACTGGATTATCTTTCCTGCGTCTGTTTCTTTTTTTAGCTTAGATTCTAAAGATTTAATATTACTTCTTACGGCACTAAGATTAGATTTTGAGCTTGGAATCCCTCTGTCGCAAAAGATAAGCTGTATGCCTTTAAAATTCCTAAATTTCTTGTAGTTTTCAAGGATATTTTCCGTCATTTTAGCAACCTTACCATTAGGGTCGCGGGGTAATAAGGGGTTAATTAAGCGCAAATCTGCTTCACTCATATATTCTTGTAATTCCTTAGACTTCTCTACAATAATGCTTTGATAATTTGGCGCAGGCTCTACGCGCTTACCACCTTGTGCGATGATTTGATTGTTTAAATCCTCTTTTGTAACAACATCGGCAAATTGCGCATACATTTGCTTTAATTCTGGCAGATTCTCAAAATCTCTTAAGCGTGTGATGAGTTTATATTGCTCGCGCATATCCATTTCATACTCTGAAGTTGCCCTAGCAAAATTCTTACACCATTCATCAAAGCTAGATAATCCTACGCACCCTAATTCATTTGCGCCTAGAAACTTTTGCAAAACAAACACATCACTAATATAGTTTGCAATAGGTATTCCTGTGGCAAAAACAACTTTTTTGTTTTATCCAATAAAGAACAATCTTTTAAAAGAGTTTTTACAAGGTTGGAATCCTTAGATAAGCAAACCATTGTGGAGCTTAAAAGCGATAGAAATGCGCGATTTGATAGCTTCATACAAATCATTAATCTCTTAAAGGTAAAAAATCACGAGAATTTTCAAATCATCACTGAGAAACAACAATAAATCCAATACTCCATCACAAAACTTTATCCTTTTACCTTACAAGTCTTTGCTTTTTGCCTCTAGCCATAGTGTTTTTTGTGCTGCCCTCTTATCTTAGAATAGAACCCGTAAATCAAGAGAATTTTACACTTAGTATGCAGCAATTTATCACACAAAACGCCCAAAACGCAATAATCTCCACTCTCGTACAAAGACAAAAAGAGATTCCAAAACCACTCCCACAAAAACATAAGAAATAACAGATTCTACAAATACAAATTTCACTAACATAGGGCAAACAACACAAACTTTATCCTATGGCAAGGATAATCACCCTTTCTTAAAAGCTGTGAAATCCGCAATTGATAGCCACACAAAGTATCCAAGACAAGCACGTAAAATGCGCATACAAAGCAAGGTTGTTGTAGGTTTTTTATGGACAAAACAAAGAGAGTTAAGGGATTTAAAGATTCTAAAGAGTTCAGGACATAATCTCTTAGATGAAAACAGCCTACACACAATACAAAAGGCTTCGCGAAGCTTCCCCACTTATACCAACAATGTGCGTTTGCAGATTCCTATTATTTATCAGTTAGAAGATTAAAAAACGCCGCAAGTGGAATCACAAGGATTCCGCTTTGGCTTGCATTAATAAGAAGAAGTTTTGGAATCAATCGCCTTATAGTTATAAGGTTTATTGTTTTTATCCAATTCCATTAACTCTTTTGGAGCAGCTCCATTGATTTCTGCGTGTTCGTAGTAGCGGTCTCCTGCTTTATGTCCGTTCAAATCCACTTTGTAGCGAATCTCGCCCGGATTAAATTTCTGAATATCCTCAAAGCCTAGATTAGAAGTCGTAAAGCCTTTGATTCCATTAGCATTTGCAATTTCAACAAGTTTAGTTTGCCCCATTCTAGCCATTTCAACTGCTTGAAGAAGCATTCTGCTTGCTTCTCTTGGATTGTGGAATCCTGTGGAGTTCTCTGCCCCTACGAAGTCTCCTCTCATTTGTCCTTTGCGGTGCAATTCTAATGGCTCTTTAAGTGCAACTGAAATTTTCTTGTCATCTGCTTTTCCATCGGTTTGATATTCTGGAAGTTCGCCTAATTTTGCGCGTAAGTTTTTAATATCCTCAATCAAACTCACAGTTGCATACTCTGCACTTCTTAAGTCAAACGCAATAGATTTTTGAATATCAAAAATCTGTGCTTTTAAATACTCCTCGCTTTGTGTGTGGCAAGTTTTGCACGCTGCATTAATATCTTGCAACGGAGAAGTGATGTTGTGTTCTGTCATTTTCTTTGCACCTTTGCGTTTATAAGGCATATGGCAATCTGCACAAGTTACACCATTTGCTGCATGCACACCACCGCTAAAGAGTTCTGTTTCTGGGTGTTGGATTTTTAGCATTGGAGCTTTTGTGATTTTATGTTGCCAATCTTGGGCAAAAATATCACGCACTTTTTCATAATGCTCATCAAACATTTCAATTCTAAATGGCTCATTTTTCTTCCAAGCACTCCAAGGGAATACTAACTCAATTCCTGCCACTTCAATTTCGGTTGGCTCATTGCCATTTCTCCAAGAATCAAACTCATCATAAGTTTTTTGTGTGCCATTCCACCATTTTTGACTTGCATCATTTGCAATGGATTCACCCATTACTTTCACTTTTGTGCCTGTGGGTTTGAAATAATATTCTACATGGCATTGAGAACAAACGAGTGTGCGCATTTCATCGCGACTTGCTTTGATACCTGTTATAGGATCTTTTTCATACCCGCGACTTGCAAGAGCATTGATAGCTGCTTGTCTTGTTAAACGCAACTGCATATCGGTTGGATTATGGCAATCCGCACAAGTTACACCCATTCTTTTACCGCCGTGCGGTCCGCTATGTGCTTCAGAGTTTGGCTCTATTCCATTCACTGCTGGGATATTTTTAATCATTGTCCAATATTTTGTAGAGTTAAAAGAAACCCATTTTTCCTCTGGAGTGTTTCCGATTCCAACATTTTTAAGCAACCAAGGACTCCAACCGCTATGGCAATTCATACAAGCCGTAGGTTGTCCGCCAAATCCTGGAAATCCGTGTGCATTCAAGAAATCTTTATTGTTTCTTGCGGTATCCATTTGATCCACTTGAATCCAAAAATGCCCTCTCTCCTCATTTGCGTCCATACTAAAAGGATACCCCGCCCATAGAATTGTAAGCTGCGGATAACGAATTAATTTGGAATATGCTAAATTTCCACCAAATTCTGTTGAAATGGGAGCTTGTTTTTCAACCGTTAAATACATATCTAAATAATCGGGAAAATTTTTACCCCAATGATCAAAAGTTGGATTCTCATCACTCATTTCTACAAAGCCCTTAGAGCTTAACCCACCTGTACTTTCTGCTTGTTTCTTGCTGATGTCAGAGTTTAGCCAAAACATTCCTGCAATCACAATTAAAACAATCACTACCAAAATCGGCATTAAAGGCGATTTTTTTTGCATTTTAACCTCCTAAATAATTTAAAAACCTCGTCTATGTCCTACGCCTGTATGGCAAGAAACACAGCTAAGAGAGCCATTTCCGTGCGGATTAGTCGTAGGATTTACGACATTACTCACCATTTCACTATGACAACGCACACAATTATCCTGAATCATACCTTTAGACTTTTGCGTTGCACTCAAATTTGTCGGCAACACATCTAACTTAAAAGTAAAGGCATACGCGTGTCCCACGCCACTTTCTGCTTTTGCAATCCACTTTTCCACAAATCCGTGTGGCAAATGGCAGTCATTACAGGTTGCAAGAGGCTTTCCTGCAATCTTTCTTGAATGTGAACCTTTGATATAGTCATTATAAACTTCGTTCATAATATGACAATTATTACAGGCTTCACTTTCATTGCTGAAATATGACATACCCTTTGCATTGTAGAAAGTGTATAGCCCTATCACACAAGCAAATACACAAAGAATCCCAAGCAACAAAGCGACAAATGAGAGTGGTTTTTTAGATTCTTTACCTACCAAATTGACGCTCCTTAGAGTATTTTTGAATCTAAAACCAAAATTTTATAAAGAGATTCTAAATTCAAGGGGGTATTGTAATTGAAGCTTGTAAAAAATTCCTTGACTTAAATCAAAAGGTAAATGATTGGTAAATGAAAGCTAATTTAAAAGAATGGAATCTTGGGGTTTCAATGAGACTTTGTTGGCTTTTATTAACGCGCTTAAAGCGCGCTTAAATGCTTTTTTGCTTAAATTACATTGTGTATAAATATCTTGCGGCAAACTATCATAGTGTAATTTTAAGATTCCGCCATTTTGCTCCAATACTCTCAATAAAAGTTGCGATTCTGCTTCTAACGCAGTTTTACGCAAAGGATGTTTTAAGCTTACATCGCATTTGCCATCATTGCGTTTGATATAGGCTTCATAAGTCTCAAATAAAGCAAATACACCAAAAATTTCATTTTTATACAATAAGCCTAACCCCTTACCATTTACTACGCATTCAAAGCCTAGTGGAGTGCTTCTAAAAGGGATAATTTCTACTTTTGTTCCAATCTTTAATCCCTTTAAATGCGTATTATCCAAATAAGGCTTAATATTAACCTTAGCAATCAAGCGACTTTCTCTATCAAGCGTTAAAAATACTGCGACTTTAGAACCAATCTTGTAATGTTCTGGCGACTTCGTAGGCATAAAAATATCTTTTGCGATTCCTAAATCCAAAAAGCAACCAAGATTATTCTTATCCACTACTTTTAAAAGAGCAATTTCTCCTCTTTGCGCCTTCGGTATTAATGTTGTGGCAACGGGGCGATCGTTTGAATCTGTATATAAAAATACCGCCACTTTATCTCCCACTTTCGCGTCTTTTGGCACATACGCATTAGGAAGCAGAATCTCATCTAAACCGCTCAATAAATACGCGCCGGGCTTTGCTATACGCACAATCTCTAGCTGTTTGCACAAACCAATATCCATAAATGCCATTAATCTATAATCTCCATCAATGTTTCAAACAAACCGCGCCCAAGTGGAATCCCATAAAACTCTGAAACTTGCACGCCCACACAGAATACCATTACCATAAAAACAATAAAACCCATTAAACCTAAAATCAAAAACATTTTTAATAGTTTTAAATAAAATTGCTCATCTAAAGTATCATCAAGACTTTTATAGAATTTAAATAAATCCACAAAATACCCAAGCCAAAGCGTAAAGATTCCGATTAAAACAATGCAAAGAATCACGAAAATCAACATTGAAATATAAGGAGAGAAATTTACGCTAAACTCATAAAAATGTGCTTCCCACATTAACACCGCATAGCCAATATGGATTCCAAACCCAACTAAAGCTAGAATGATACCGCAGGCTAGAATTCCAACCGCAACTTCAACTTTACTAGAATAATGGTAAAATCTTTGGCGCATTTGCTTTTTGATTGCGCTGTTGCTTTGCCCTTGATACAGCAATTCCATAATTTCATTCTTTAAGCCCTTAAGCCAATTTTTACGCTCTTCTGTTGTTCTCATTTGACTACCTTTCTTAAAGTTCAAAGCGCATTTTGCCTTAAATTTGTCAAGAATCTCTTTACATTTTAAACAATGGAATCACAAAAATCAATGTTGAATTACGGATTGCCAAGAAATGCTACATATTTTGTAACGCCATTATCCTATCTACTCTTGCAATTTTAATTCTAAACTTTCAATATAGCTTTCTATACTTTGAAAATCTTTTTCTTTTAATCCTCTTAAATTCATTTTCATTAAAGCACCTTTTCCATAAACATTTCTTTTCCCCTCACTATATTCCCGCATAAATTGGATTCTTAAATCCGTAGGAATATCCTTAAGAGGCACAACACCTAGATATGTTTTCTCTGCCCTCTCTCCGTGGCAAACTGCACATTTTTTATAAAGCCTAGCACCATCTTTCACACTAGCACTATCCATCGCAAATCCACAAACCCCCAAACTGACTAAAGCGATCATAATCCATAATTTTTTTATTTTTACTTCTTTATTATTTACTCTTAAACAATTAGAATAAATAACCGAATTTAAAATACCCAGAATGCCCCTTTGTATTGTCCGAGAAATTCTCCGTATAAATAGCATTAAACATAAAGCTATCGCTAAACAAAACATATATTCCAACATTAATAAATTCGCTCCAGCGATTTAAATCCATATTTTGATAAGCACCCATTCTTTGATTACCTACGACATAGCTTCCTGTTAAATTCAATTCCGGATTCAACACATATTTTAATCCACCTTCAAGATATGTATGGAATTTAGGATTCCAAGCTCTACTCCATAGCACACTAGCTCTTGCGTGCAAGAAATTAAAGTCTTGCCCATCAATTTTAGTTTTTGCAAGATTTAAGTCATAGCCCGCAATAGCACCTCCCTCATAACCTAGACCAATCTTATGCGTAATGATATTTCTACCATACAAATAATTCACACCCAAATCTACACCCGCATTATAGAAATAACTTTTAGGGCTTGCATCGGAGGTTGTCGCATATGAATAAGAGGTTAAGTGATTGTTCCTTAAGCCCGCAGACGCATCATAATGCGCATATAATTCCATATTTTCAGATAAGTTAGTGAGATATTGCAACATCTTAAAGCCACCATAAAAAGTCTTAGAAGCAACATTGGTTTGAAAGTGATTATCTTTAGAATCTACATCGTCTCTTTCAAACCCTAAATACACAGAATAAAGATTATTTTCAGGCGTGATATGGCTATATCCCCCTATGATTCCTATTGCGTGTGCATTCATTTTATGTCCATTGCCTACCTTAACTTCCTCATTGGAAAAATAGGGTAAGACATAAATTGCGCGATTAAAATATAAGGAATCTAAGTTTTCTGCATAATCTAAGGGAATTTGACGCATTATATCTGTGCCGAGATTAGCATAATGGGCATTTTGACTAATTGATTTCTCATTGTACGCATTATAAAAGTGTGTAGAGTGGTTAAAGGTATTTTGTAAGTTCATTAAAGAAGTGGTGGCTACATTATTTGCAAAGTTTGTGATTCTAAGATTTCCTGTAATAATGCTCATCGAACTTCCTGTGGTATTTAAATTATCTAAATTTAACGAGCTCGCAATATTTCCATTTTCATCTATGACTAAATCAAAGACATTATCTGCTTTAGAACCACCACTTATTGATTGGCAAGATTGTAGCCATTGCCCATAGTCATCACCGATACTATCTTTAATACTGGAGATTTTACAAAGATCATAATCCCCATTAAGAATATCATTAATTGTGGCTGGAATAGCCTTGTTGTCAATATCTATGGTAACCAAATCAAAATAAACTTCTTTATTCCCTTTAATATGGTGCGTATTATCCGTGCTAACAACGACATTTTTGACAACCATTTTTCCACTTCCTGTATTGCCTAAATGCGTGCCGCCTTGCCCCTTAATAATCCCTTGTGAATTGACTTCAAGCGTCCCACTGCCTCCGTGAATGATTCCTCCTTGAATGGTAGAACCCTTAGCGTTATTCACACGCATAAGAGTAGAATGATTATGCGTAGTAATGTTTCCATTGAGGGTAGAATTTCCTGAATTAGTGATTGTTTTTATAGAACCACTATGGATTGCAATATCTCCGATTGTAGAAGCCCCCGTGTTAGTAATGGAATCTATAGAGCCGCCATTTAGTGTGATTCCATTAATTTGACTCCCTGTATCGTTAGTAATGGAATCTATAGAGCCATTATTTAACGCAATGTTTCCAATCGTGGATTGATTGGAAGTGCTAATTGTTCTAGCGGTTGCCCCGTCTTCAATGTTTATAGAATTAATCTTGGCATGTGATGATTCTACTTTAATGCCTTCTACATAAGTTCCATTTCCCTTTATCGCAATGCTTCCTACACTATTTTTAAGGTGGATTCCTTGACCACTTCCTGTTTCTATATCATTAAAGGTGATTCCAGATGTTTTATCTTTACTTGCTTCTTTGAGTTTCCCAATCACAGCGTTATTATCAATAAGTATTGTATCCACAGGACTTTCAAGCAACAATAATCCGGTATTAGCAGAATCCACTCCCACAATCTTGCCCCCGTCAATATGGAGTTTATCCATTGCTTTGGCACCTGATTTAAGATATACAGCACTTCCACCACCGCTTCCCACTTTGAGCGTGCCTTTAAGCGTTAGATTCTCTATACCTTCTTCAATATGTAGGACATTTTTCGTGCCATAAATATAGCTATCCGTATCCGCTACAAAATTCTTGATTGTCCCCTTTGCATTGATTGCCGTTCCTGTATTTGTCGTAATGGTTCCTGTATTGTTAAAGGTTGTTATGGTTTTGCCTGTATCGAGATTAACTGCGTTTCCTGTTTGAGCGGTGATTGTTCCAGAATTTTTAAAGTTTTCAAAGACTCCAGAGATTGTATTGGCATTAGCCGTGATTGTCCCCGTGTTGTCAAAATTTACAATTGTTCCTTTAAATCCCGAAATAATTGCATAATTGCTTTGGGAAGCGATTGTCCCAGAATTTTTAAAGTTTTCAATACTTCCATCGGCAAGCACTCCCATTGCAGCATTTGCTTTAATCTCGCCCGTGTCGCTATTGGTAAAGTTTGTAATTGATGAACCCTGTTGCACCCACATTGCAACCTGTGAAGTTGTTGCTAATGTCCCGTGATTGGTAAAATTTTGTATGCTAGATGTTTTATTGTTACTATCTTTCTTAACCTCTATAATAGATTGCGATCCGCCCGTTTTTGTTGCCGATGTGCCTTGTGTAATGGTTAAATCTTTATTGCTTCCATCGGAGGCTAATGCGCCACCACCTGAATAAGTGCCAGAGATTTCACCTTTTGTTGTATCGTAGGTAAGCTTTGTGGTATTACTCCAATCTCCCCCAGCAGCTCTTGCCATGATTCTAGCCTTAGACGCATTTGTTGTTTGTGGTGTCGTGCTAAGGGGGCTTAAAGCATTTAAGATATTGGGTGGATTGTCTATATTTGTATTATTAGAAGTTGTATTTTTTGAGCCATTGATCTGATTAAGGATTTTATCTTGTAATTCTGCAAGTGTGCTATCTTTCAGTGTGGGTGGTAATGCGCTTGTTTGCGCCATTGTACCGCTAACGAACCCTAATGATACAATCGTAACCACAGAAATAAATTTAGGTTTAAGTCCAGCATAGCGATGTTTTGCAATCATTCAACTCTTTCTTATATATTTTTTACATAAAAAGTGAATATTTTTAAAAGAAAACTAAATTATGCAAAAACATTACTGATATCATAATGAATTATGATTTATTTATTAAATAGAGATTTTGTTATTGTAACAAACATATCCAAAGATTGCAAAGTTTTTTATATGCTACAGATTGCTTTGTTGTTTCACTCTCACTACAAACAAGAAACCATTGCGTCATTGCGATTCTACAAAAGCGTGCTAGGGGTTGGGGGTTTAAGGGGGTAAGGGGGACGCTTCGCAAGTAGAACCCCTTGCCCCTTTAGAAAAAAGAAAAGTTTAGATTTTTTTGAGTTTATTTAACGATTCCGTTGCAAAAGTTTCTGTATGCAAGATTATAGATTGCTTCACTAGCGTTCGCAATGACGGAGGTGGTGGAAATTTCATTATTGTCCTGCTTTTTGTCATTGCGAGAAAAACTTTAGCTTTTCGTGGCAATCCACGCTCTCCACTGCGTCATTGCGAGATTCCACTTGTGGAATCGTGGCAATCTATAATCTTGCACTTCTTTAGAGATTCCATTGTAAAGTTTTTGAATGCTAGATTATGGCTTGCTTCGGCGTTGCCTCGCAATGACAAGGTGGTTTGCTTTGCGTCATTGTGAGAACTTGGCACAACTTTGTAGTGTGCATTTGCAAATAGCAAATTTACCCGCTTCAGTGCAAATCCATAATATGAAATTTTACTAAATTTCCTCCCCCCTTATACTTTCTTGCAAATTTTTACAAATTCTTGGTAATGCTTCCACGATTCCACAATATCTGGACGATTTGCCTTGATATGCGCTAATTCTGCTTCCAAAACAGATTGCAAATTTAGCGCAGATTCTTTGTCTTTTCTTAAAAATTCCAGCACTTCATCTGCCGTGATTCTCGCATTTTGTGCATTTTTAGATTCTTTGTTTAAATAATCTAAAAACTCTTGAATGTATTCTTTTGTCGCTTCCCAAAGATTCTTATCTGCTTTCAACTCTTCAAAATCATTGCGCGCGACATACACGCCAACTCCATTAAGGCAATTAAAATGCTCTGTGAGATTAACAAAATCATCCAAAACCTGCAATTCCATAAACAAAATTCTAATGCTCTCCGAAAGATTAATCTTAGGGTTAAAAATATTATTTGCACGCCTTTTAGAGTATTTTTGCGCAATATCTTTGGCATTTACATACAATTCTAAAGGCGCGCGATTCCACAAATAAGACAAGTTGCCCTTAAAATGTTGCGCTGCATAAATATCCTTATCCTGCTCTTTTGGTGCTTGGAATCCAAAATATTTTGCAAGCGATTCTAGTGTGCCAAACGCGGAATCTTTGGATAATTCCTGCATATCCACATAACGCAAAGTTTTAGGACTAATTGCATTGCATAAGGAATCCCAAATAAAATTCTCACCCCTTAAACCATCAAAATATTTTGGAAGCGCTAAAACTTTCTTTCTTTGTTTTAAAATACAATCAAAATAGTGATAATCAAAGGTTAGGTTAAACTTGCGCTGGAGTGTTTTGGAAGCCTCAATGATACCACTTCCGCCTCCCCAAGGCAATCCGATAACGTGTTTTATAATCTCAATTGGATCGCGCACTTGCATTAAAGTTGGAATCTTAGGATTTAAAAGCGCAAAAAACTTCGCGCGATTCCACACTTCACTTTGATTAAACACGCCATAGCCATCAATCACAACGCTATTAAATGTATTGCGATCCTTAATAAGATTTGTGTAGTGGAGAATGTATTGGTTTATGATTGGAGTTCCATAAAATCTACAATAGGAGCGATAAATCCCCCCCCCCCGAAGTCCATAGAAATGTTAGCATTGCGCCGTGTCCTGTGCCGTGTGGACAGAGATATAACATTTGATAAAATGGTGGTAAAGGTAGATTGAAATCCCACGCAACTTGTGGGTCAGTCTGCTCCCAATTGATTGTAGCAGGATTTAGAAGTGGTGGAAAGGGGTGATTGGCATATTTTTCCCTGAACTCTTTAGAATTTATCCATTGCAAGATTGCGTCTTTATTCTCCCAAATGAGTTGTAAGCGATGTGCAGGAAATCCATTCCCCAAAATTTCCAAAAGCTGCTGTGTTTGCTGTGCTAAAGTCATAAAACTCCTTTAAAAAGTTTTATTTTTTGATTAATAATCGTCAAATTAGCGGATATGCCCCATAAATTCCTCGCGCGTCCTATGGTCGCTTTTAAATAACCCGCGAATCGCACTTGTAAGCATTACGCTATCTTGCTTCTCTACACCGCGCATTACCATACACATATGTTTTGCCTCCGCAACCACCATTACACCTTTGGGTTGCAAAACTTCCATTAGCGTATCTGCAATCTGTGAAGTCATTTTTTCTTGAATCTGTAATCGCCTAGAATACACTTCTACCAAACGCGCTAACTTTGAGATTCCAACAACTTTGGAATCTGGGATATAGCCAATAGAGATTTTACCAAAAAAGGGCAATAAATGGTGCTCACACACAGAATAAAATTCTATATTTTTAAGCACCACCATTTCATCGCACGCCCCCTCTGTGAATACCCTACCTAGAATCTCCTTTGGATCGCTTTTGTATCCGCTATATAAATGCTCCCAGCTTTTCACTACGCGCTTTGGCGTCTCTAATAACCCCTCACGATTCCTATCCTCGCCGATATAATCAAAAATACAGCGGATGATTTCTTGTAAATCTTGTTGCATAGGATTCCTTATTGTCTTAATAATGCTTGAATGCGATTCTCAATGCTTGGATGTGTGCTAAAAAGCTCACTTGCGCTAAAAATATAAAGTGCAGAGCGCGTGGGATTCGTATCGCTTTGTGAAAAATCTGATTGCGCATAATTTCCACTAATTTTCTGCAATGCTCTAATCATAGGCTCACTATCGCCCATTAAATACGCCGCTCCAGAATCTGCCATATATTCCCTAGAACGACTTAAAAACATCTGCAACACAAGTGTAAGCAAGGGCAACACAAACTGCAAAACAAGCAGAATCGTTCTCGCAAGATTCGCACCCCTCTCCCTAGAATTTCCCAAAAACAAATACACCGCATAATTCACGACTAACAGCATAATATTGCTTAAAACGCCCACCATTAAGGTTAAGCGAATATCGCCGTGCCGAATGTGGCTCAACTCGTGCGCCATCACCGCCTTTAACTCCTCTCGCGTGAGATTCCTAACCAGAGTTGTCGTTACCGCAATTAACGAATTATCAGCACTCCAACCACTTGCAAACGCATTCATAAAAGGTGCTTCCATAAGAAACAATTTGGGGCGAAACGAAAGATTTGCCACCTCTACTAATTCATCTAGGATTCTGCTCATTTCTCGCTCTTGCGCATTAGATTCCTTACCCTTGAGAATTTCTTTGTATTCGCTCCCGCTTAGTAAAATTTGCTTAAATCTGCTAATCGTAAAAAGCACGACTGCTCCGGCGATTCCAAGCATTAATAAAGTAACTAAGGGAAATTGCTGCAAGGTTAAAAGCGAGTAGAATCCCCCACTTAAACTCTGCGCATTGATACGCACAATATCCACCAATAACCCAATCAGCACAAAAATGAGCAAATAAATCACAATCACGCATTTTGTTTTGAATTGGTTTTCTCTAATGATTTTATCAAACATCACTCTCCCCCTCACTTTGGGATTCCATAATCTCTCTATGGGCTATCTCGCGCAAAAGATTTGTTGCATACGCCCCCTTAGGCAAGAAAAAGCTAAATTCTCCTTGCGCCTCCTCCTCTTTATAGGTAAATTGCAAATCTTGTGGAAAAATCCACGCATAGCGGCGCGTCCCAACACTTTGAATCTTAGAATCGCTAAAGGGGATTTCAAAAGCACCCGCAACTTCTTTGCTCACGCTTGCCTTTATCCCGCTTAGCAAACCCGTTGGCGCGATGTCTTTGCTTAAAAATCTTTGCGATTCTTGCATTAAATCCTCCCCATTTTCAATGCTGAAATTTTTACCAAAGGGATAATGACACATTATATCGCCACTGAATAGCTTAAAGCAATGTTCTTGCGATTTTAGCGCATTGCAATAATCGTGTTGGGTGAAAATTTGCGGAATCGCAAGGGAGGGGATGAAAGCCTTTGGATTATCTGTAAAGTTGTCCGCATACATTTGCAAGGCTTTAGCAATGCTATGTGCAGGATTTGTGCTAATAATATGTGAAATATCAAGGCGCAAAGAAAGCCACGCATTAAACAAATAGCTTTGATACGCACTCAATAAAAAATTTTGCATTTTTTTATTCCGCACTTTTTGTGTCTGCTCTGCAATCGCCTTGCCTTGTAAATAATTTTTGCCATCTTTCCCGAATCTCTGATAACTAAAGTAATTTGGGATTCCATATTTTTGGATATTTTTCACAACTTGCACAATCTTTTGCGCATTTAAAGAATCCAGCTTTTTTATGCGCACAAAAAATTTATTACCCTTTAAATGTCCAATTTTTAGTTTGTTATTGTGTAAAGTGGTTTCTAGGATTTTAATCTCTTTGTGCGTGAAAGATTCTAAGGACTTGCGCACAGATAGAGGCAAAGTAAGGTGTTGAATCGTGAGGGCGTTTTTGTCTTTTAATCCCGCATAGCCAATGTCTTTTTCTTTGATTCCTAGATGATTGGAGAGGATTTTAAGCAGTTCAAAAGTCGTGCAATTCTTTTTGCGTATTTTCAACACTAAATGCACACCCTCCCCGCTAAAGGGATATAGAGGCACTTCCTCTACGACAAAGTCGCGTGGGCTTTGCCTAAAATAAAAGTCTATTGGGGAATGCGTGTAGGCAAAAGAAAATTGCATTAAAAGTAGAATCGCAATTTAAATTAGTGGCAACCGCACCCGCCACCACCACCGCAGCAACCACCCTCGCCGTGATGATGCTCTTGATAATGCAAACCGCAAGTGAGTTCTTTTTCTGTTGCAACACGCGCACCTAAAATCATCACACTAAAATGCAAAGTTTTACCTGCTAGTGGGTGATTATAATCCACAATCACCACTTCATCGTTAAAATCCTTGACAATTACCTGCGCGGTTTCGCCATTTTCACCTTGTCCAAACAATGTCATTCCCTGCTGTAAATCAATACCAACAAATTGGTCTCTTGGGACTTCTTGCACATAATCAGAGTTATACTCACCATAGGCATTCACGGGAGCAATAATCACTTCTTGCTTATCGCCCACTGACATTTGCGCAACCGCTTCTTCTAAGCCCTTAATAATCTCTCCTGCGCCCATAATAAATTCTAAAGGTTTCCCACCGATATTGGAATCTAAAATTTCATTTGTTCCCTCTTCTTTAACCTCATATTCCATACTGACTACTTGATTATTTTCTATCATAATTTCTCCTATTTAAAATGATTTTAACAGATTCTTAGCTTCTTTAGCCTCATTAGACTTTGGATAAAGCGAAATAAGCGTCTCTAAAAAACGTTTTGCGTTTTCTTTTTCCTTAATAGCATTGAAAGATTTTGCACTATTTAACATCAAGCGTGGCATATAATCCGCCTTATCGTAACGCGTTGCACTTGTTTTGTAGTAATAAATCGCGTCCTCGTATCTCTTTTGTTCAAACGCAACTTCGCCCAACAAATAATTTCCACGTGCGGGTTTATAATTTCCCTTCACCGCAAATTGCAAATACTCATCAGCTTTTGCATAAGATTTATTTTTATAAAATTCCTCACCTTGTTTATACACATCTGCAAGCGGAATCTTTTTTAAATCTACTTTAGCTTCCAATTTCTCGGAATCATTTTTATCTGTTGCTTGCTTCTCTTGAGCCTTTGTTTCTTCGCGTGATTTTTCTTTAGATGTTGTAGTTTGTGATTCCTGTGTGTTTTGTAAAGTTTCTTGCTGAATCTCTTGAGATTGCTCTATGGTTCTGCTGGGTTCCTCTGGTGATTCTAATCCTGTTGCACGAGCAATATTTTGCGCATTGATCGTATTGTCTAGCGTAACTTGTGAGATTGTTTGCGATTCTGTTGCAGTTAGTGGAATTGCCAAAACAGGCGTTTCCACTGCGCTTTTAGAATCTAAAAGTTTAATAGTATTTTGCGAAGCTTCTTTGGTAACCTCCGTAACTTTAGGTTCCATTGTCTCTATGGTTGCCATTTCTGCAACGGCATTATCTACTTCTTTTGTAATCTCTATATTTTGTGATTCTGTATTTTCTTTTGTAGTTTTGGATTCTACTTTGGTGGTGGATTTTTGCGAAATGTGCAATCCCGCAATCTGCTCTTTTAGCGCATCAATTTCACTTTGCATTTGTGTGTTTGTTTTTTTGATTAAAGCTCCAAGTGCAGAGATACTTTGTTTGATTTTTTCTATATTTTCATTTTGCAATGCGAAATTGGAATCAACATGCGTTCTTACTTCATTTATAGAAGCAGCATTTTCACCTTTTAAGACATCAAGCCCATTCATAAGTTCTTGCACCTTTTGTGTTTGCCCTTCAAAAACACTTCTTAAACCTTCTTGTGATTCTTCAATGCTTTTAATTTGCGAAGAAAACTTAAAAAGTTTTTCATCTATAATTTCAGATTGTGTCTTTTGTGGTGCGACACCTCCTGCATTAAAAGCAGAAGGCTCTTGTGCGCCAACAAGACTTGCAACGATTATACTTAAGGAGAATATTTTTTGTAATCTCATAGTGCTAGGTTACTTATGGTAATACTTTAAATGTTACTTTTCTATTTTCAGCCCAGCACTCTCGTGTTTTTGCTGTGCAAGTAGGTTTGCTCTCACCATAGCTAACTAGAAGTGTTTTTCCTGCATCTACGCCTTTTGCAATCAATGCATCTTTAACTGCAACCGCTCTTTTTAACCCTAAAGCATAGTTGTATTCGTCAGTTCCCCACTCATCGGTGTTTCCTTCTATTCTAACATTAAGTGGTCCCACTTCTTCAGATGTTAAAACGCGCGCGTCATTATCTACAACATTTTGCATATCAGGACGCACTACAAATTTATCAAAATCAAAGAATATATTGCCAAGACGATTTTCAACATAATTGATTCTATCTTCAATAGTTGCAAAGTTGTCTTTACCGCTTTTATAACCCTTATCTTGTTGCATACCTGCAGTAGAATCTACACCGCTTTTTTGACTACAACCTGTCACTAACAATGCAGCTGCTAATGAGCCTAAAACTAGAAACTTTTTCATTTCTGCTCCCTCTAAATTTATATAAGAAAACTTGTATTATACCAAACTTTTTTGTTTTTACAACCTTTTTTACCAATCCATTGATTGAATTACGCTACCTTGCAATGGAAAAAGTAAAGTTTTATTATAATTTAAGCGAATAATTCCGAGCGCACTTTGGTTTCCTTCGTGCTTGATATACATAATTGTTTCCCCATCTTGTGAAAAACGAGGTAATTGATTCACTCCATTAGCACTTAAACGGCGAATAAAATCACTCTTAGTAGAGACTAAATATAGATTGAAGGTATTGCGTTCAAACTCTTCACTGGTTTCACGGCTAGAATACACAATGTAATTTTCGTGCGCACTTGCGGCATTGTTATTGCGTCCGTGGAATACCATTTGCTCTACCTTACCGGCGGATTCTCCAGCAACAGGAATTGCAAATACATTAGGATAACCTAAACGATCAGAAATAAACATTACGCGCGTTTCATTTTCAATGAAATTTCCGCTCACATCAATGCCACTAAATTTTGTTAAACGTTTTGAACTACCATTTGCCACATCATATAGAAATATATCTGGTTGCGCATTGGGTGCCATTGTAACAAGAATTTTACTTCCATCATTGCTGACATCTGATGCGACAAGCATTCCATCGCTATCAAACATTTTTTGGGTATTGCCTGTGGTTAAATCGTATTTGAATAATGTGGGTTTATCTAAGTATTTTGTATAATAAAATGCGCTTTGTGCTGTATTTGCCCACTTTGGAAAAATATTTAAACCACCGCTTAAAATTCTTTTTTTATAGGTTAATGTGTAGTCGCTTGTTAGAATCTCACTTTCTCCGGGATTTGTATAATGCGCTAAAACAACCATTCTCTCCATCCAATCTACCTTAGGTGCTTTGATGTAATCATTAATATCAATCGCCATTTTATGCGCTAAAAAAGGATAAGATTCTGTATTTTGACCTTTGTATTCTTTGCTTAATGCAACTAAGTCAGAGTTTGCATCATATAATTGCAATTTAGCAACCAATCCATTAGTAACCTTTTCCGCTTTAATGCGCGCGATAAGATCAACTTTACTTTTTCGGTATTCATCAAAATTCACTACCATTTCACTAGAAATTGTTTCTTTAGCTTCTTGCACTGCAAAATGTCCTGTTACTTTTAAATCTGCAATCAACATTTTAAAAATCCGTTGGCTAAATTCGCGCTCAGAATAATCATTGCCCGCATTTTGGACTAAAATGTTGGGAAGACTCCCAAACTTCTTAACGACTTCTAATGTTGCATCCACTTCATTTGCAAAAGAGAATCCTAAACAACACAATAACAAAAAACAAATCTTTTTCATTCTTACACCTCGGTTTTAAAAGTTACCATAATTTTTGTTCTATCCCCGCCCTCGTATTGAGGAAATTCCAAAGAACGCATTATATCTAAAAAGCTTCGTAAAGCCTCATCAAATTCCAAATCTCCTGATTTTTTTACAACTGCATATTCAAACCGCCCCCTAGCATCAATGATAATCTCTACTTCACTAAAATGTTCCACCCCTGTGCGCACGGGATTCCAATTTCTAGCTAGAATCTCATACACTTGTGCATAAAATGCGTCATATTCTCCTTTAGGTGTGGCAAAGCTTAGCGTCTGTTTTGTGTCTAAATTGGCTAAAATTTTTTCTAATTCATTATCTAACGTTTCGCTTTGTGCGCTTTCATTTGCCTTTTTCTTTTTTGCGATTTTGTCATTTTGGCTTGGGGGTTTTGTGGATTTAACAGGAGCTTTAGATTCCACTTGCTTAAAGAGATCGTTAATGCCACTCCCTGCATTTGCGGTTTTAGACGCAGATTCTTTTTTAATAGGAATCTTTTCTACCTTTTTTTCTGCACGCTTTTGTGTTGCTTTTATAGCTTCTTTGGGCTTAACTTCCTCAATTAATGCGATATTAAAGGTTGTCTCTTTATAAGCTGTGTAGGCTTTAGTCGGTTTGCTTGCATTGCTAAAATGCCAAAATAGCAAGACAAGTATAAGGGCATAGCTAGAAACTGCAATTCCGCCGCTTGTAAAAAATAAAATAATTTTAGCCATCAGTAACAAGTGAAACCCTAGAAAATCCACTTTGTTTAGCGATTCTTAAAATATAAATCACATCATCATATTTTAAGTTTTTGTCCGCCCTAATATATACTTGTGTTTCTTTATCGTAAGCATTTGCAAATACCACAAAAGCATCTGGAAAACTATCAAAAGTTAGCACATCATCTTTGAGGTAAATGTTGCGTGATAAATCTACGCGAATTTCAATTTTGGAATCTTGCTCTACTTTTGCGCTTTTGGAGCCTTGCGGTAAAGCAATTTCCTCTTGATACACAATCACAGGGGCTGTTACCATAAGAATCGCTAGAAGTACTAACATAATATCCACTAAAGGCGTGATGTTTAACTCTGGAGTTTCGTCCCAATTATAATGTGTTTTCAAAAAAAATCCTAAGGCTAAATAGCAGACTTTGGAGAAATCACGATATTGATTTGTAGCTGCAAATAGGTGTTTAGCTCAAACACTTTGCGTTTTAAGAATAAATTAAAAGAATATGCAGGAATTGCAGTTAAGATTCCCGTTGCTGTTGCAACAAGTGCTTTAGAGATAATAGGAGCAATCACGTCTAGGGTCGCCCTAGAATTCTCACCAAGCTTAGAAAATGCTTCTAAAATCTCTACCACTGTGCCAAATAAACCAATAAAAGGTGCAGTAGAGGCAACTATCGCTAAAAATGTCAAGCCGACTGTTGCATCTTTGATTGCTTTATCTAATGCGTATTGCAACATAGGTTCTGTAAGCTTTTTATCAATGCCTATTAAATTAGATCCCAGTAAGGAATTTTTAGGCAATGTATTACGACCATTTACCAATGCCTCAAGGCATTTTTTTTCGCCCGATAATGTTAAGGATATAGAAAAATAGCGGTAGATAAAAATCCAAAGCACCAAAATGAAATAGATAGAAAGCCAGCCTAAAACAACTACGGTTGTAGTTCCGTAGTTGTTTAGCAATCCTGTAAGACTCACAGGGAACTCTTTGCAACATTTTCAATGCGTGATACAACCATAGATACAGCGACATTATTATCAGTGGAATCCTCTAAAAGTTGTTTTGCATTAGCAATCGCTTTAGCAATTTCACTCTCGCTATCCCCGTTAATATCCACTGCTCCTTCAGCTAAAATATCTACACTTTTTTCATCAACCTTAGCGTATCCCCAGTTGATTGCAACAATTTCTTTTTTACCATCAATTTTTTCAATCTCAATCACACCCGGATTTAATGTTGTTACAATCCCAATATGTCCAGGTAAAACTCCAAATTCACCCTCTACACCGGGGAGTGTAACACTTTTTACATTATTGGAAAATATCTTTCCTACAGGTGTAACAATGTCTAATTTTAAGGTTTCCATTAACTCTCCTTGAAAAGCTTAAAGGCACTTATTATGCGCCAGCTTTCATTTTCTCCGCTTTTTCAAGAACCTCATTAATATTGCCTACCATATAGAAAGCATTTTCTGGAATATGATCATATTTGCCCTCTAGGATTCCTTTAAACCCTTCTAACGTTTCTTGCAAAGTTACATATTTGCCCGGACTCCCTGTAAAGACTTCTGCTACGAAAAATGGTTGAGATAAAAACTTCTCAATTTTTCTTGCCCTTTCGACTACTTTTTTATCTTCTTCAGAAAGCTCGTCCATACCCAAAATGGCGATAATGTCTTGCAAATCTTTATATTTTTGAAGCACTTGCTGCACACTTGTTGCAACTTTATAATGCTCCTCTCCAACAACTTGAGGATCAAGGATTCTTGAAGTAGAATCCAATGGATCCACTGCGGGATAGATTCCTTTTTCTGCAATTTTTCTATTTAAAACCGTTGTTGCATCTAAGTGGGCAAATACAGAAGCGGGAGCTGGGTCTGTCAAGTCATCTGCCGGCACATATACTGCTTGAACAGAGGTAATAGAACCTTTTTTTGTGGAAGTAATTCTCTCTTGTAATTTACCCATTTCGCTTGCTAGTGTTGGTTGATAACCCACCGCTGATGGAATCCTACCGAGTAACGCTGACATCTCTGAACCAGATTGTGCATAACGGAAAATATTATCAATAAACATCAACACATCTAAGCCCTTTTCGTCACGGAAATATTCCGCCATTGTAAGACCTGTAAATGCAATTCTATTTCTTGCTCCTGGTGGTTCATTCATTTGACCATAGCATAGGGCTACTTTATCCAAAACACCCGATTCTTTCATTTCATGGTAAAGGTCATTTCCCTCACGTGTTCTCTCGCCAACACCCGCAAATACAGAATAACCACTATGTTTAAATGCAACATTGTGGATAAGCTCCATAATAACAACGGTTTTACCAACGCCTGCACCCCCAAATAGTCCAACTTTACCACCCTTAGAATAAGGTGCAAGTAAATCAACAACCTTAATACCTGTCTCAAACATTTCCGTTTTTGTGCTTTGGTTCTCAAAAGTTGGTGCAGTTCTATGGATAGACCATTTTTCAGGATTATTTAATCCTTCACCACCATCAATGACTTCACCAATAACATTGAATATTCTACCTAAAACCTGCTCACCTACCGGAACAGTGATAGGATTGCCTCTAGCACTAACTTTTTCACCTCTTGTAAGCCCCTCTGTCATATCCATAGCAATCGCACGCACACGGTTATCTCCGATATGTGCGGCAACTTCTAATACCAATTTATGATTTCTCCCATCCACTTCAAAATCAATATCCAATGCTTCATTAATAGCCGGTAGATAAGAATCAAAATCTACATCTACAACAGGACCCATTACTTGAATGATTTTTCCTACCATATTTTCTGACATTTACTATACTCCTTATTTCATTGACTCAACGCCGGTATTAATTTCTACCAATTCCGTTGTGATTGCTTGTTGTCTTGCTTTGTTGTAGGCAATTGTAAGAGTTTTTGCTAACTCTCCTGCATTGCTTGTTGCGGCATCCATCGCTTGCATTCTTGCGCTATGCTCGGCCGCTAGAGAATCTACAAGTGCATAATACATACTAAATTCTACATATTTACTCGCAAGTGCGCGTAGAATCTCATTTTCTTGTTCATTGGGTTCAACTTCCAAAATAGAAGTGCATTCTTCTGGCACCGTAACATTCTCAATTGGTAAAAGTTGATTGACTTTCATTTCCTGTGCAATCATATTTTTAAACCCATTATGCACCAAAATAACCTTTGAGGTTATTCCGTTTAGATAATCTGCAACTGCTTTATTTACAAACTCTGCAGCCTCTTCATACTGCGGAGTAGCACTTAAGCCAATAATGCTATCTAGCACTTCAATTTCGTTGAATTTATAATACTCAATAGCTTTCTTGCCAATAACACGCAAACGCACCTTCATATTGCGCTCCTTATGCTCAGCAATAATACGATTGACTTCCTTAATGGTATTAATATTAAAACCACCACAAAGCCCTTTATCAGCAGTTACTAAAATAATATCAACAAGTTTCGAATCCTTATTTCCTGCTCCAAAATAAGGATTATCTTGCACATTATCCCCGCTTGCAACTTTTGCTTTGATTTCTTCTAAAACTTCTACGATTTTAGTGGCATACATTCTAGAACGTCTTGCCATTTCATCAGCTTTTTTAAGTTTAGAAGTGGATACAAGCTTCATTGCACGCGTTGTTTTTTGCGTGTTTAAAACACTTGAAATCTGCTTTCTAATATCCTTTAGGTTGTTTCCCATAACAACTCCCTATCTATACAGCAAAACTAGACTTAAATTCTTCTAGGGCTTTGCAAAGTGTTTCCTCAATATCTTTATCTAACATTTTCTTGGAACGAATATCTTCAAAAATTTGCGGATATTTTGCCTCCAAGAATGGATACAAATCTGCTTCAAATTTTGTAATGTGCGCAACGGACACATCATCCATATATCCTCTAGCACCTGCAAAGATAATCACAACTTGACGTTCAATCGGTAATGGAGAATAAGGTGGCTGTTTCAAAACTTCTACCATTCTCTGTCCCCTATCTAGTTGCTTCCTACTTGACTCATCTAAGTCTGACGCAAATTGTGCAAACGCCTGTAATTCTCTATATTGTGCAAGGTCAAGTCTTAATGTACCAGACACTTGCTTAGTTGCTTTAATTTGCGCTGCACCCCCAACACGAGAAACAGATAAACCAACATTGATTGCCGGACGAATCCCTGAATTAAATAAATCTGTTTCCAAGAAGATTTGCCCATCCGTAATGGAGATAACATTTGTAGGAATATACGCTGCAACATCCCCTGCTTGTGTTTCAATAATAGGTAATGCAGTCAAAGAACCAGCACCTAATTCATCACTAACTTTTGCCGCACGTTCTAGCAATCTGGAGTGCAAATAGAATACATCTCCCGGGAATGCTTCACGACCCGGAGGGCGTCTAAGAATCAAAGACATTTCGCGGTATGCAACAGCGTGCTTACTCAAATCATCATACACGATAAGCGCATGTCTGCCATTATCCCTAAAATATTCACCCATTGTTACACCAGCATAAGGCGCAAGGTATTGCATTGCGGCAGAATCGGACGCTGGAGCATTAACAATAATTGTATATTCCATAGCCCCGTGTTCTTCTAGCTTTCTAACAACCTGTGCAACGGTAGATTCTTTTTGTCCAATTGCCACATAGATGCAAACAACATCTTGCCCTTTTTGATTAATAATTGTGTCAATAGCAACGGTTGTTTTTCCTGTCTGTCTATCACCAATAATCAACTCTCTTTGTCCGCGACCAATTGGCACAAGCGCATCAATCGCTTTTAAACCTGTTTGTAATGGCTCATGAACGGATTTTCTCGCCATAATTCCCGGAGCTTTTTCTTCCATAAAGCGATATTCTTTAGCTTCCACTGCACCCTTGCCATCAATGGGCTCTCCAAGCGCATTAACAACACGCCCCATCATTCCATCACCAACAGGAACACGTAAGAGTTTACCAAGACGTTTAACGGAAGTTCCCTCTTTAATCTCGCGTCCAGCACCTAGAACAACAACACCCACACTACCTTCTTCAAGACTTGATGCGAGTCCTTTATCGCCTGTGTCAAATTCAACCATTTCATAGCTCATCGCGTTTTTAAGACCATAAACTTTTGCAACGCCATCTGCATATGCGACAACTTTACCTGTTTGTGCAATATCCAAATCAAGTTCAAAATTATCAATTCTTTCTTTGATGATTGAACTAATTTCATCTGCTTGTAATTTTGCTACCACTGCTACTCCTTATCAAAAATTAAAATGCTTTTAAAATATGATTGCGTAAATCATTAATGAATTTCTCTTGAGAAAAAGAAACTTCAACGCCTAAATCCTCTACCACTAACTTAATTCCAGCATTTTCTACAATCTGTTGTTTAAGTAAAAGATTGACGCCAAGTTTTTGACTAAATTTGTTTTCAATCTCTTTTAAAACAGAATCGCTATATGCTTCCTTGACAAAAAGTTGTGCAATATATTCTTTATTTAACGCTGCTAGATAAGATGATAACTCTACGTAAAGCTCTTCAAATAAATCTAGTCTCTTATGATTTGCTAAAACTTTGATAAAATTTGCAAACTTTAAACTAGCGGTATCATCCAAGATTTTTTGCAAAATAAAATCTACCTTTTGTGTGCGTTCCACATAAGGGGATTCTATAATTTCTCTAAACTTCGCAATCGCTGTTGCGCCTGCAAGCTTTCCTAAAAGAGAAGCCATTTCTTCCAATTCTTTTTGTGTGGCTGAACTTGCTAATGCTTTAATATAACGTTTTGCAATGAGATCTTTCATTTATGCCGCCTTTTTCAATAAAGATTGTGCCAAGACATCTTTGCTTAGTACCACAGAATCTTTATTTAAGAATTCAGAAAGAATCTCATCTATAACCATTTTTTCAACTTTTCTTTGTTCAAATGCAATGCGATCATTGTATTGACGCACCAAGTTTTCAAGTTCCATTTTTGTAGATTCTTCAATTTTTTGTACAACAATTACAGATTCCTTATGTGCAGTTTCAACAATATCGTGTGCTACTCTTTTTGCTTCTTCAAGTTGATTAAGTGCTCTGTCTTTTGCTTTTTTAGAATCTTGTAATTTTTCCTGAATTTTTGCTAAAGAATTTGCAATTTCGTCTCTACGCGCTTTAAATGTATTTTTAATTGCATCTGCTGCAAAATAATACACAAGGGCGAAGAATATCACAAAGTTAATTGTCCGCTCAATAATATCGTAATTCGCTCCATCTGCTGCAAACAGCATAGCAGGAGCAAACACTAATGGCAAAAGATATGTTTTGTGTTTCATAACATTCTCCTCCTACATTTTACCAAGCTTAGCTTGTAAGCCAGATTTAAAGAGTGGAATCTCTGAGTGCAATGCCGTTTTAAGCTTTACTCTTTCTTCTTCCAAACCAGTCATAAACTCGCTGTATTTTTGTGCTAACTCATCTTTTTTTTGAGAAATTTTCATCTCTGAGGCTTGCTTTGCACTTTCTTGAGCTTTGTTTTTGATTAACGCCGCTTCTTCTCTCGCACGTTGTAGAATATCATCAGCTTGCTTTTGTAAAGCCTTAATATCCGCTGCATTTCCCTCTATGCCTTCGCTATCTTTCTTGATAGATGCATCGCGCGTATCCATAAAGCCAAGCAAAGGCTTATATAGCATACGATTCAATAAATACACTAACATAAGAAACACAACAAAAACCAGTGCCATTACCCAAGGAGTTGGGATAATAGTCATTTGCACTCCTTTCTTTTTAAAATAAGCTTTATTTTATCACGACTTTTTCTAAGTTTTTCTTAAAAACTTTATATTGGTAAAATTTTACTAAACTTTTTCACCTCCTCGTCGTTACTAAACTCTACAATACACTTATTTTTTTGAATTTTTGCCTTGATGCCATAGCTTTTTAATGTGTCACAATATTTATTTAAAGCAATGATGGAATCTTGATTTAGAGATGATTGTGTATAGATTTTTGCAGAAAGAGAGACTTTAGAATCTTTATTTTCTTTAAAGTTTTTAACAATTTTTTCTGTATCATGCACACTTAATTTTTGCCCTATAACAGAGTTTGCAACCAAACTTTGCTCGTCTTTGGATAATGTAACTAGGATTTTAGCGTGCCCTTGAGAAATTTTGTTTTCTAAAATTAAATTTTGCACATCGGGGTTTAACTCTAATAAGCGTAGAGTATTTGTGATTTGCGCACGTGATTTTGATAGTCGCTTTGCTACTTCCTCGTGTGTGATTCCATAATCCTCTATGAGTTCTTTATAAGATCTTGCTAAATCAATAGGATTTAAATCTTCACGTTGGATATTTTCAATCAACGCTAACTCGCGCAATTTTTCCTCTTGCACATCGACAACAATCGCCTTGATGCTGTCTTTTTTAGCCAATTTACTTGCACGCAAACGGCGCTCACCTGCGATGAGAAAATAATGCTCTGTATCCTTGCTATCCTCACAAACTAAAATGGGCTGCAATAATCCATGCTCTTCAATAGAAGTTGCCAATTCTTGTAAAGAAGCATCATCAAAGATTTTACGCGGTTGTAAAGGATTGGGTTTAATCCTGTCAATGTCAATTTCAATAACTAAGCCTGATTTATCCTGCAAGTCATTTTGGTATGCTTCTTCAACCTCTTCCAAGATTGCACTTAGACCGCGTCCAAGCCCCACACTTTTTTTTGCCATTAAGCTCCCTCTAAAATCGCACGCGCAAGATTTTGGTATGCCATATTCCCTTGTGAGCGCACATCATACAAAATTACAGGCTTACCAAAGCTCGGAGATTCTGCAAGTTTAATGTTGCGTGGAATCGCAATGGCAACATTGGATTGCCGTTCTTTAATTAATTGTCCATCAAAGTGCTGCACTAAATCCGCATAAACTTGACGCGAAAGATTATTTTGCGCGCTATACATTGTCGGCAATAATCCCTTAATTTCTAAGTTTGGATTAATTTCTTTGCGCAAAATTTTAATAGTATTTAGAAGTTGCGCCAATCCCTCTAGCGCAAAAAATTCGCACTGAATGGGGATAATCACAGAGTTTGAAGCAGAAAGCGCATTGATTGTCAAAGGACCAAGTGCGGGCGGAGAATCAACAATGATGTAATCATACGCATCTAACACATCTTCAATTTTTTTCTTTAAAATCAATTCTCTACCATTGCGCTTATGGTTATAAAATTCCTTTTCAATCCCAACTAAACCAATATTTGATGGCGCTAAATGCAAAGTGGGAATTGAAGTCTTTTGGATAATTTGCGACAATCTTTTTGTGCCAATTAAAACATGATAAATATTAAACTCAATACTATTGCGGTGGAAGCCTAAACTTGTCGTAGCATTCGCTTGTGGGTCTGCGTCAATCAACAATACGCGTTTTTCTTCAACAGCAAGAGAAGCTGCCAAATTCACGGCTGTCGTTGTCTTACCCACACCGCCTTTTTGATTTGCAATACAAATCACTTCACACATATTTAAACTCCCCTATCTTAAACTATACACTTTTTCACCAGCAATAAGAATTGCACCATCATCGCACAATACGGAATCGCACATAGATACAATTTTTCCTTTATGATGAAAACTATAACTAAAATTTAATGGGAATTCTAACGCATATTTACTAAAAATTTGCTTCCAACTCAACTTTTTTATTGAGTTTTCTAAAATTTCAATGAGAGATTCTAATATACTCTCTTTTGAAATCTTAATATCCAATGCTCCAAAGCGCACATCGCTAACTTCTAAATTGATTCCAATCCCTACTAAAATCACCGCATCAATCTTGCTGCAAAGTATGCCCCCTGCCTTTTTCTCCCCCACATATAAATCATTAGGCCACTTTAACCAAATTTCTGAACCCTTATTTTTCAAAATTTCTTTAAAAATAAAGCCCATATAAATAGATATGGCTTCTAAAGGCAAGTCTTGTGGCAACATACTAAGTGGAATTGCAAAGGAAAAATATAGCCCTTCTTTCACATTCTCCCACACATTACCACGACTCCCGATGCCTCTACTTTGCTTATCTGCTATAACTATAACCGGCGCACTTAATGTCTGTGTGCGAATTTGCTGATTTAAATATAACTGCGTAGATTCTAAACATTCAAAATGTAATACTTGCATCATTCTAAAATATCCCCTACCTTTAAGCGTTTGCCTTGCACATACGCATAAGCTGACATTTCTTTTTTAGATGGGGCTTGCAATGCTGCAATCCATATGCTTCCTTTATTACATCCTACGCAGATTTCATTTTCTCTCATTGCTAAAATTTTACCCTTTGTATGCGCTTCTTGTGATTCTTTTAATGTGAGTTTTTTTAATTTTAAACCGCTTTGCAAATAAATCTCTGGCCAACCACTATATGCTAAGGATTTACGCACTAAACTTTGCGCACAATCAAACTCTACCAAGCCCCATTCTTTTTTAATTTTCTTGCAATAACTGCAATCTGCATCAATCTGTGCTAATGGCTTGATTGTCTTAAATCTTTCTAGGTATTCCAAAGTCAATTCTCCAGCCATTTTTGCTAAACTCGCAAAAAGCTCAATCGCATTTTGCTGTGTGTTGGGTATCACTTTAAAACCTAGAATCTCTCCGCAATCCAACCCTTCTTGCATTTGCATTACACTCACACCAAAATATTTTTCACCCTGTAAAATGCTTTGCTGGATTGGACTTGCACCTCGGAATTTAGGCAAAATAGAAGCGTGAAGATTGATGCAGGGTGCAATATCTAAAACAGCTTTAGGCAGAATCTTGCCATACGCTGCAACAATAATAATATCGCATTGCAATGCAGCCAATTCCTCTGCAAATGCTCTATCTAATATTTTAGGTTGGAAGATTGGAATTTTTAGGGAGCGACTTTGTAGCAACTCTTTTGTAGCGGGAGCTTTAAGGCGCATATCACGCCCTGCCCTTTTGTCCTCTTGGCAAACCAAAGCACAAATTTCGTGCGATTCCAATAAGGATTCCAAAATTACAGCCGCATAATCGGGCGTTCCCATAAAAACAATTCGCATATTTTTCCTTGATTTTTAAAAATAGAAATAATGATAAGCCCAACACTAAAAAGGTTAGCTTAAGGATTAACCAGCAATTTCAAAGAATGGACTTTTATTTGTGTAAGCGTTAGCCTGATAACTTTGTAGGGCATAAATACGCATATCGGCTGCTGAAGTTGGTTGCGCTGGAATCTCTTGCATTACAATGCCCGAAGTTTGTGTGGAATTTTTACCTTGATTGATAAACCCTACCCCTTGAGATTCTTGAGGCATTGCAGAATCGCTAGATTCTTTATTTTGGGTTACATTATTTGTAACACTAGAATCTTGTAGGGCAGAATCGTTAGTGGAATTATCCTCTCCCTTGATGGTTTTTTCCACTTCTTTTGCATTCTCACGCGCCTGCTCCGCTCTTGCGCTCACTTCCATTTGTGCAGCACTTGCAGCGACTTTATAATCTTGTGGGCTGGGATCAGAGGGTGCCATTGCTGCTGCTATGATTCTACGCGCATTTTGTATTGTCTCTTCAGGAGTTTTTCCCTTTTGCATACGAATTGGAACTTCACCTGCGGTTGCATACATCTGCCCATCTGGACCACGCGTATAAGTATAAGAAGCCCCTCCAGCAACTACACCTCCGCCCGCTCCAACATGCGCTGCCTCGTGCGCACGGACATTTCTATCGATTGCTTTTAACTCATTAAGCGCTTGTGTTTGCTGTGGATCTAAGGTTTCGCCATTTGGGGCTTTTTCTCCAAATTGCGATTCCGTATTTTGTGTTTTGTTTGTGTTTTGTGTGGAATCCTGAATGTTAGAATCTTCATTTAAAAGACTCTGTTTGGACTCCGTATTTTGTGCAGAATTGACAGCATTGCTAGACTGATACAAATAACTATTTTGTAAGATTGACATAGATGAGTTGATTTGCATAGTCTCCCCTTTGGGTTAATATTCTATCTTGCTTGATTATTGCGCTCTGCAATCTTTGCGTTCAATAATCCATCTAACACTTCTACAACTTTATCAGAAGCAATTTCGCCTTCTTTTAAAAGAGCTAAAATTTCTTGTGAATTGCCCTCTAAGCCCTTCGTTTTAAGAATATCTAATGCATTTATGAAAGAATCATGCACGCCTGCGTGTGGTGTTACCAAATTGTCATAGCCTGCCAATGCTCCAAATGCCTCTCTACCAATTCCGTGTTCATACCATTTACCTAAACGACAATCGTGATGTGAAGCGAGCGTTTCTTCTAAATTTTCTTCTACAATAGCTTTATAGCCTTTCATTTTAAAGAGTAAGTGATCTAGTTTTACAAGCCCAATGAAAGTTGTATCCAAGACATTTGCAGAATTACGTCTTATATCCATAGAAGCTTCTCCGACTTCTATAAATTTCACAACCCCTTCATTCACTTGGTTCATATCATCAACAATTTCTTCCGTAGAAGTTTGCACTTCGGAGAAATTTTGACGCAAAACTTGAATATTCATTTCAATCTCTTTGGTTGCCTTCTGTGCGCGTTCAGCGAGTTTTCGCACCTCATCGGCAACAACTGCGAATCCTCTTCCGTGTTCCCCTGCGCGTGCTGCTTCAATTGCTGCATTTAATGCTAATAAGTTAGTTTGATCACTAACATCTGTGATAAGATTGATAACATTAGAGATAGAATCCAAATCTTGATACACTTGTTGAATCATACCTTGGAAGTTATGCAAGCGATCCGTAACACTAGAAACACTACCTGTGATTGTGGATTCCAATGTTTTGGTTTGTTCGACATTATCCGTGGAAGTGCGCTTCGCATCTTCAAGCATTTGCACAGAGGTTGCAAAATTATCTTGCAATATTTTTAGATTTTTAGCACAAGATCCCATTATAGAATCAAAGATTGCATTCGTTACTATGTTTTTTTCATTATTTTCTTGAAAATTTTCTAACGCTTCCCGCTCTTTTTCCATCTCTTGACTCTGCTTACGCAATGCAGTTTCAAGCTGCTCAATTTTTGCCTTTAGATCTTTGTTTTCAGCAATTAATTCTTGTTCTCTTTTGGAGCTTCCAAACATACTCTTCCTTTATATTAAAATCTTATCACTCTTAAATGAAGTTTTCATTATATCTAAAATTTATTAAACTTTTAATATTTTTAAATAAATTTTATTACTTCCTCTTTTGCATTACGCACCTTTTGTGGCATCTCACTTTCTAAAGGTTCTCCAAGCACAAGCATAATAGAGGTTTTTTCGCTATGATTCAGCTTTAAATATGTATCTAATTTAGCGTTATCAAAACCACCGATAATACACGATGCGATTCCATACGCACTTGCAGCATTTGCCATATTTGCAAGTGCTAAATATGTCTGCTCTCTTGCATAAAAGAGTTTTCTTTCCGCACTCATATTTTCTAAAAACGGCTTATATAAGCTAATGCGTTTTTGCATTTCTACCTCACTAAGATTCCGTGCTTTCAAGCGCGCTTCAAAATATTCCACAAAGTCCAAACGTGCGGTAATGATGATAATTGCACCACAATGTGCTACGTGGTTTTGATTGTTTGCGATTTTAGAAATTTCTTGTTTTTTGATAGAATCTTGCACGACATAGAAGCACCAAGGTTCTAATCCAAGCGAACTTGGTGCTAATCTCCCCGCTTCTAAAATATTCTCTAATATGTTTGCATTAATGGCAGAATCCTTAAAATTCCTGCAAGAATAACGCGCTTTAACAATATCTAAAAATTCTTGTTTCATTCTTATTCCTTTATTAAAAATTGTTTTGCTTTTTCTTTGCTTTCAAAAGCAATAGATTCTATTTCATTTCCCTCAAAGCGCACTTTGTAGGATTGGTTGGCTTGTGCTTTGCCATAAAGCAGGGTAAGTGAGATAGCAAGGCTTTTATCCTGCGCACTCGCATCCTTTTCTACTAAACCCAAAGGTCCTATGCAATCTAGTAATTCAATTTTACTCATTTTGGGGTGATAGAAATTTAGCCTTTGATTCTCTTCCTCATTTCTAGCAATCACGCAACGCGCACCATCTGGTAGAATCAAATATCTCCCAAACTTCACAAGCTCCATATCCTCAAATACGACTTCGCGATGCGCTTGAATATCCTTGATTTTATTTGCAACAGAAGTCTCTGTAAGCAGACAACCGCCACCGGGACGCTCATAATAGGTAATGCCATATTTCTCTACTAATTCCAACTGCCGATTCCGCCCTCTACCGCTAATATCAAGGAGCTTTTCTCTAGGAATCCACCCTTTTTGTTCTGGAATCGTGGGCGGTAAAAGCTTTGCCGACATTGGACGCACAATCAAACCATTCGCCCCACACAGACGCTCTACCTGCCCCAAAGCCTCTGCACGCTGACTTTTTGGACGCTGCCCCAAGACTTCTCCACTAATGACAAAACTCGCCCCCTCACTTTCTAGCATTTTTAGTGCGTGTGCAAACATATTTGCGTGGCAATCAATGCAGGGATTAAAGTATTTTCCATAGCCAAATTTAGGCTTAAAAAGAATCTCATCAAAAAATTGTTTCCTAATATCTACAATTTTTAATTCCGCACCCACTTGCTCTAGTCTTTGACGCAGAATCTCACTTTTATCGCTCTTTGCGCCAAAGCCAATGTTAAAGTGCAAGGCAACAACCTCAATGCCTAAGTCTTTAATAATCTTAATGGCAAGCAGGCTATCTAATCCGCCACTAAAAAGTGCTAGTGCTTTCATAAAGTATCAAGTCTCCTTTTTTTAAATCATCTAAATATTTTTGGTATTTTCTTAATAGAAACGCCTTTTCTCTTAATGTGAGAGAATTGTCTTGCAAAAGAGATTTTTTCTGCTCATCATAATGTCTATAGAGAATCATAATCATTTGTTGTTTTAATTTTTCCTTGTTTTGGGGTTTGATTTTAGAATCTAATAGGATTCCGATTAATTCGGGGGATTCTAATTGCCCTTGAAGCAGCTTTTGGTATGCAAGATTTTCCGAGTGAAACATTCGTGGTTCTAGGTAGTTTAACACAAAATCTAAAAGATTCTTATCCTCCAAAACGCTTTTGATGATGATTTTTTCTGCCAATCCATAGAAATCACTCTGGCTACTTTGAGTTTTTGGATAGAGGTTTTGTGTGATAGAATTTTGTATAGAGTGCGTTTTAATCAGATGAGCGGGGAGATGAAGCTGTTGTGCAAGCCAAGATTTATATTCCTCTTGTATGACGGGTGAGAGTTGGTGGAGATAGGCTAAGGATTCTTTTAAACACGCGTCTTTTTGCACAGGATTCCTTAAATCAAACTGCTTTAGAATCGTATTTAACACATAATCAATTAAGGGAATGGGAGAATCAAACAGGCTTTTTAACTCTTCAATTTCTCCATTTTTTACCATATCTGCGGGGTCTAATCCTCCATCAAATAGGACAACACCTCCTTCTTTTCCAGCTAGGCTTAAAAGACTAGCGGCTTTAAAGGCGGCTTGCATTCCCGCATTATCACCATCAAAGGCTAAAATAATCTTGGGATTCCCCTTTGCAAGTAGAGGCAAATGCTCACGCGTTAATGCAGTGCCTAAGGTTGCCACCGCGTTTGTAAAACCTGCTTGATGCAGCATAATCGTATCTAAATATCCCTCTGTGATGATAATGGAATTTAAGCGGTAAATGCTCTCTTTAGCCTGTGGGTAACCATAAAGAACTTGCGATTTATTGAATAACTTTGTTTGGGGAGAATTGATGTATTTTGCTGGGTGATTGCCTAGCGTGCGTCCGCCAAAGCCGATAATTTTGTTTTGCGCGGAGCGAATGGGAAAAATAAGCCTCTGTGTCAATCTTGCATAATAACGTTTTGTGCCATTTTCTATATCTACGCCAAGCACCCCAACATTGAGTGCATTTTGGAGATTGATAAAGTTGCGTTGCATTTGTGTCATTATTTCATAATTATTGGGCGCATAACCTAGCTCAAAACGCATTTTCATCTCTGTTGTGATTCCACGCTCTTTGATATAGGATTCCACTTCGCTATTGAGCATAGATTGATAGTATTGATTCATAAAATCCAAAATTTTAAAATCATCATTTTTTTTGTTTTCATTAGAATATTCCAAAGTAACATTGTAGATTTGTGCGAGTTTTTCAATGGCTTCTATGTAACTTAGCTTTTCATATTCCATTACAAACTTGATAGAATCGCCACTTGCCCCACAACCAAAGCAATGATAGAATCCCTTGTTTGCATTAACTACAAAGCTAGGTGTTTTTTCTTGGTGAAAGGGACAACAAGCCTTGTAGCTGCTACCCATTTTTTTTACTTCAATATAATGGCTAATCACTTCTAAAATATCTAATTGATTTTTGAGAATTTCAATACTTGCCTGTGCAATCAATTCCGCTCCAAAATTATTTTCAAACTTAAAAATCGCATATTTTACAAAATTTTATCTATAAGTTTTGTTATAATTTAGAAGATTTTTCACACAAAGGGAATATTTGAATTTTTTGGAGAACCTTGAATATCGCGACCCACTTTTTGGCATTGTGGTATTTATTTTTTGTGTTGGCATTGTGAGCCTTTTTGCTTATTATTGGAATTATCTCATTAGCAAAAGACAGCAGGATTCTTTAAATAAATTTATAGAAGGTTTTGACTATATTGGTTTTGATAAGGAAGCACAAGAGTTTTTAGCCCTAAGCCCTAATCCCACTTCTTCCTTGCTTTTTATGGCAAAAATGTATCAAAAGAGCGCAAATTACGAAAAAGCGATTCGTCTTTATGTTGCATTGTTGGATTCCATTCCCAATCCTGTGGATAAAGTGCCAATTTTAGAATCTCTTGGAATCGTCTATACAAAAGCCGGATTTCCTTTGCGGGCTAAGGAGATTTATTTGGAAATCTTGCATTATTTTCCGAGAAATCCCCTTGTTTTAAAGGCTTTGATTAGAACTTATGAGAAGTTAAGTTTGTTTAAAGAAGCTTTAAGCGCATTGGATTGCTTGGAGGAAATGCAAGGTGGCACGGGGTTATATCGGCGTTATCTTAAGGTAAAAATTTTAGTTTCAAGTCAGCAAAAGAGTGAGGAGATGACAAAAAAAATGTTGAAAATTTTGCAAGAGGAGCCACTTTTGTCGCGCTTGATTCTAAATTTTTTTAAAGATTTTTATCCCGCGCTATTTTGGGAATGCTTGATGAATATCCCAAAAGAATCTCTTTTGGAGTTGCAAGATGTATTGTGGAATCTTAAGAGAGAGGCAATTCCAGAAAACTTAATCAAAGAATTGCAAAATGCGCAAATAACCCCGCAAAGCAGAATCTTAAAGGACATTTTTGAAGCAAAAGGGATTCTGCCTCTTAGTTTCTCACAAAAAGCAACTTTTGAATTAGAAACCCTTTGCCTTTTAAGGACACACAAAAGCTTTCAGGGAGATTTGGGATTTAGCTACCAATGCAAGTCTTGCAAGGCAACCACGCCTTTGGTTTTTGAGCATTGCCCACATTGTGAGGAGCTTTTAACCCTCAAAACACTCGTATTTTTGAAAGAAAAGCAAGATGAAGCGCGTTACTCTTTTTTGTGATGGTTCTTCTTTGGGCAATCCCGGGAGTGGCGGTTGGTGTGGAATCTTGCGCTATGGGCAACACGAAAAGATTTTAAGCGGTGGCGCAAAGGTTGCGACAAATAACCAAATGGAATTAACCGCGCTTATCAAAGGCTTGGAAGCGTTAAAAGAGCCTTGCGAAGTTTTGGTGGTTTGCGATTCTAAATATGTCTTGGAGGGTGTGAGCAAATGGCTTCCAAATTGGGTTGCAAAGGATTTTAAAAATGTAAAAAATCCCGAACTTTGGCAATATTATTTGGAAGTCTCCAAACCGCATAAAATCAAAGTGGAGTGGGTCAAGGGGCATAGCGGACATTTGGAAAATGAAAGGTGCGATAAGATTGCTAAGAATGAGGCATTGAAGTTTAAAGAACATTAAGGATTTGCGTGGATTTAAAAGAATTTGAAAAAGTTTTAGGTTATCACTTCAAAAAGGAATCACTACTCAAGGAAGCTTTGACGCATAAAAGTGCGAAAAAGGGTGCGCACAATGAGCGTTTGGAGTTTTTAGGCGATGCGGTGTTGGATTTAATCATCGGAGAGTTTTTGTATAAGAAATTCCCAAACTCTAGGGAGGGCGAACTCTCAAAAATGCGCGCTTCAATGGTGAATGAAAAAGCCTTTGCGAAAGTGGCTAGGCATTTGCATATCGGAGAGTTTTTGTATATCTCTGCTTCAGAGGAGCAAAATGAGGGGCGCAAGAAGGATTCCATTCTCTCTAACGCCTTTGAAGCCGTAATGGGAGCAATGTATTTAGAAAGCGGCTTGGAGATTGTGCGCAAAATAATGCTTGGATTGCTAGAGGAAGTGTATCCAAAGATTGATTTAAACAGCCTATTTTATGACCATAAAACCGCTTTGCAAGAACTCACTCAAGCACAATTTGGGGTTACTCCAGAATATATTGTGCTAGATTCCTTTGGACCCGATCATCAAAAGGAATTTTTGATGAGTGTGCAGATTAACAAGCAAGAATACGCAAGGGCAAATGGTAAGAGCAAAAAGGAAGCACAGCAAAGTTGCGCTAAGATTGCATTCAATAAATTAAAGGGGGCAAAATGAATACCTTTGGAGAGGCATTAAGGGTTACAACCTTTGGCGAGAGCCACGGGGAAGGAATCGGGGGTGTGATAGACGGATTACCCGCAGGAATTACATTAGATATGGATTTGCTGCAAACAGAAATGCAAAGACGCGCAGGTGGGCGGAATCTCTATTCTACACAGCGTAAAGAAGCGGATAATGTGGAGATTCTAAGTGGTGTGTTTGAGGGTAAGACGACAGGGACGCCTTTGGGATTCTTTATTAAAAATTCCGCAAATAAAAGCAGTGATTATGATTCTATTAAGAATCTCTTTCGTCCCGGACACGCTGATTTTACCTACTTTAAAAAATATGGAATCCGAGATTATCGCGGGGGCGGACGCAGTAGCGCAAGGGAAACAAGTGCGCGTGTTGCAGCGGGTGCGATCGCTAAAATGCTTTTACAGTCCTTTGGTATTACTCTACAAAGCGGAATCCTAAGCGTTGGCGGAATCACAGCGCAAAATTTGGATTTTAATCACGCCTCAAAAAGCGAAATTTTCGCGCTAGATGCACAAGTGGAATCGGCACAAAAAGAAGCGATTGAAAATGCAAGGAATACGCACAATAGCGTGGGAGGAGTGGCATTAGTTAGGGCTTGTGGTGTGCCTTGTGGGCTTGGAGAGCCTTTGTATTATAAGCTAGATTCTGCACTGGGTGCGCTTCTGCTTGGCTTAAATGGCGTCAAAGCCGTAGAGATTGGCGATGGTATAGAATCTGCAAAAAAAACAGGTGTGCAAAACAATGATGCAATGAATCAGCAGGGTTTTATGAGTAACCATTGTGGTGGAATCTTAGGGGGAATTAGCACTGGAGGTGAGATTGTTTTAAGGGTGCATTTTAAGCCCACGCCTAGTATTTTTCTCCCGCAACAAACGCAAGATATTTATGGTAATGCGGTAGAATGTAATATCAAAGGGCGACACGACCCTTGTATTGCGGTGCGCGGGAGCGTTGTTTGCGAATCTAGTCTTGCATTGATTCTAGCGGATATGTTGTTGCTGAATGCCACAAGCAAGTTAGAGAATCTACAAAAAATCTATAATGCTTGAATGGATTTGCTTTTTTGCTATTAAGTTGCCCACCGCGTCATTGCGAGATTCTGCGTTAGCGGAATCGTGGCAATCTATAACTTTGAATTGCTTATAATTTTGCGATTTGCGTCATTGCGGACGCAGTGAAGCAATCCATAATTTAAGCTTACATTGCGTGTTGTTTTTGTCATTGCGAGGCAACGCCGAAGCAATCCATAATATCGCACCTCTTAAAAGATTCCATTGCAAAGGTTAATTTTTGCAGGATTACGGATTGCTTCACTGCGTTCGCAATGACAGAGGGGTGCAATTCTAATTTTTTTATAATTTTGTTATAATGTCTAAATTTCATTTTAAGGTTAGTGCAGAAAATGCAAGCATTGATTTTTGCCGATGGTAAGCTTGGCGTGGGGCTAGGGCATTTAAGTCGTTGTCGGGCTTTGCAAGCAGAATTAGAATCTCTTGGATTCCGCACTAGCCTTTTGGATTCCGCACTTTTAAACGCGCAAACACTTAATACCAATAAGCTTCCGCAGGCTTCGCCCCTTAATCCCCATACATTCTTGAATCCTGCGCTCAAACCCCTAACAAAAAGCGATTCTGCAAAACCTTATCAACTACTTGCGATTGATTCTTATGTGTTGTCTTTGGATTCTTATCTTTTAGCCACGCAATATGCGGAGGTTTGCTTGTTTTTTGACGATACTTTGCGCCTAGATTATCCTAAGGCAATCTTGCTAAACAACGCACCGGGCGTGAATGTGGTGCAATATAAAGAAAAATATCCTCATCATCTGTTGTTTTTAGGGAGTGATTATCGCTTATTGCAAACGCCTTTTTTAGAGGCTTTGAAAAAACCGCCCATTCCTCTAAGGCAAGAAGTAAAAGAAGTTTTGATTACGCTTGGAGGAAGTGATATTTTAGGTTTGAATCAACCCTTAATCGCCGCATTTCAAAAGACTTATCCGCATTTAAATTTGCATTGTATCACAAAGGATTCCACAATTTTGGGTGCTAAACTTTATCGGGATTTGTGCGCACAAGAAATGGTGGATTTAATAAGGCAAATGGATCTTTGCATTTGTGCTTGTGGGCAGAGTTTGGGGGAGATTCTAGCCTGTGGAATCCCCGCTATTGCCTTAGAGGTGGCAGAAAACCAAAAGGCTAATTTAGAAAGCTTTAAAACTTGCACCCTCTCTATTCCAGAAGCGTATTTAGCTGCTTGCGATTCTATTTGCAAAAAAGTCTTAGAAAAAATGGAATCATATCAAGATTTAAACTTACGTCAAAGCCACCAAAAATGTGCCCTAGCACTTCTAAACCACCCTGCCCTTTGGAAAAATGCCCTCTTAGAAGTATTTGAAAAAATAAACAAAATCAGCTAAAGCGAGTTTTTAATTCAAAATTAGTAGAATTGCAAAATTTTATCAAATGTTTTAAATGATTAAGGCAAAAAATGGAAACAAAAGACATAAGAGCAATGTTTTTAGAGTATTTTCAGAGCAAAGGACACCAAGTTTATGCTTCAATGCCCCTTGTTCCTGATGATGCAAGTTTGTTATTTACCAATGCGGGAATGGTGCAGTTTAAGGATATTTTCACAGGCAAGATTCCAACGCCTGTAAAGACGCGGGCGACAAGTGCGCAACTTTGTATCCGTGCAGGTGGCAAACACAACGATTTAGAAAATGTTGGCTATACCGCACGCCACCATACACTTTTTGAAATGTTAGGAAATTTTAGTTTTGGGGATTATTTCAAAAAAGATGCCATTGCATATGCGTGGGAGTTTGTAACAGAAATTTTAGGTTTCAGCAAAGAGGTATTATATGTTACAATCCACGAAAGCGATGATGAAGCATTTGCGCTATGGAGCGCACATATCGCACCAGAGCGCATTAAAAGAATGGGCGATAAAGATAATTTTTGGCAAATGGGCGATACAGGACCTTGCGGACCTTGTAGTGAGATTTTTGTTGATCAAGGAGCAGAATTTTTTGATGGACCAGAGGATTACTTCGGGGGTGATGGCGATAGGTTTTTAGAGATTTGGAATCTTGTCTTTATGCAGTATGAGCGTGATAAAGAAGGAAATTTGAAGCCTTTGCCAAAACCTAGTATTGATACAGGTATGGGGCTAGAACGCGTAATGGCACTTTTAGAGGGTAAAAGAAGCAATTTTGATTCCTCGCTTTTTATGCCTTTGATTAAAAAGGTGGAATCCTTAAGTGGAAAAACTTATGTGTATGCAAGCGGAGCAAGCTTCCGCGTAATTGCCGACCACGCTAGAAGTGTGGCATTTTTGCTAGCACAAGGTGTGAATTTTGATAAAGATGGGCGTGGATATGTCTTGCGTAGAATCTTGCGTAGGGCAATTAGGCACGGATATTTGCTAGGCTTACGCGAACCTTTTGTATATGCAGTTGTAGAGGAAGTGTGTGCGCAAATGGGAACACATTATCACTATTTAAATGAACGCAAAAATGCCATTATGGAGCAATGCAAAGCAGAGGAGGAACGTTTCTTTGAAACCATAGAAAATGGAATGCAGCTTTTCAACAAAGAATTAGAAAAGTTAAAAGAACAAGGCAGTAATGCGCATTTTAGCGGGGAAGTTGCATTTAAACTCTATGACACTTACGGATTTCCACTTGATTTAACGCAAGATATGTTGCGCGAAAACAACTTTGGAGTGGATTTAGATAGCTTTGAAATTTGTATGAAAGCACAAAAAGAGCTTGCTAAGGCTAATTGGAAAGGTAGTGGAGATAAACTTAAAGAGGGTGATTTTAATGCGCTTTTAAGCACATTTGGGACAAATGCGTTTGTGGGTTATACGACAATGGAGCAAGAATGTAAAATTTTAGCATTTTTGGATTCCAATTTTAAACAGACGCATACCTTAAAAGAATCGCAAGTGGGATATGTCTTATTGGACAAAACGCCTTTTTATCCGGAATCTGGAGGACCTGTAGGCGATAAAGGCATCTTAATGCGTGATTCTAATATTGTTGCAGAAGTGCTAGACACACAAAAATACTTTGGATTAAATCTATCTAAAATTAAGGCTAATATACCATTGACTGCAAAGGATTGCGTTGTGGCAAAAGTGGATTCCGCGCGTCTTGAGATTAGTAAGCACCACTCTGCAACGCATTTATTGCACTTTGCTTTACGCAAAATTCTTGGCGTTCATATTGCACAGGCAGGAAGTTTGGTAGAATCCAATCGTTTGCGTTTTGACTTCTCGCACCCTAAAGCCCTCACAAGCATAGAATTGGAACAAATTGAAACGCTTGTGAATGCGCAAATTTTGCGTCAAAGCCCGCAAATGTGCGAAAATATGGCAATTACAGAGGCAAAAGCAAAAGGTGCAATGGCACTCTTTGGTGAAAAATATGGTGATGTCGTGCGTGTGATTACTTTTGGGGATTCCATTGAGCTGTGTGGCGGAATCCATGTTAAAAATACTGCAGAGATTGGGAGCTTCTATATTTTAAAAGAAAGTGGTGTGAGCAGCGGTGTGCGGAGAATTGAAGCAGTGTGTGGAGAAGCTGCCTATCGCTATGGTAAAAATGCGATTGAATCTCTAAGAAGCGCGAAAGAATCCTTAAAAGCTCAAGATTTAATGCAAGGTATTGAGAAGCTAAAAGAGCAAGTTAAAGAACTAAAAAGCAAAGCAAATAAAAGCGCAAACAATTCCAAAACATTGGAATCTCAAACTTTAAATGACGTGAAGTTGATCGTTTTAGCTCTCGAAGCGGATACAAATGAGGCGAAGGCATTGGTGGATAATGCAAAAAATGAGAATGAAAAAGTTGCGATTCTACTCATTGCACAAAATGATAAAATCACAATTACGGCAGGAGTGAAAAATGCCCCCATTAAAGCGGGAGCTTGGGTCAAGCAAGTGGCGCAACTTTTAGGTGGAAATGGTGGCGGACGCGATGATTTTGCCACTGCTGGTGGTAAGGATTCTAGTAAAATTGCAGAGGCATTAGCACTTGCTAAAGACATTGCAACAAACGCATTAACCTAATGCTTTTTGAAAGAATTTAAGGAATTATATTAAACACTAAAGGTTTCTTTAAAATTTAGATTATAGATTGCCATAGCCCTAAAGGGCTTCGCAATGACAAAGTAGTTAGCTTTTTAGTGGATTCTACATTATAAATTTGCAAGTGTGGGCAAACTGCTATGCAGTGCACCACGAGATTCTAACGAATCTCTCTCAATGATGAAAACTTAACCACTTGCCTTAATCCACAATATATGCGTATTGTTCAAGCAAGGTTTGTAAGTTAGCTTTATTTAGTCTTTTCTTGGGTTTAAAAACGCCCAAAGTTTCGCACGCTTCAATAGTGTCCAAAAACTCTAACACAATGCGATATTGCAGGCGGTTGAAAAAATCGTGAATCATAATCGTGCTATTTGGGCAATACAAAAGTGTGCTTAAAGCACACGCGACACGGAATCGCCCGTCTATAAAAATCATGTCAATCATCTTTATCTCATCTCTAGGAAGCACCCCAAACACAAATTGTGAATAGTTAGGAAAATTTGCCTTTTTGCTGTCATTTAGAGGCACGCCCCACGCCCCAACTGCGCTGACATCAATATAACAAAACCGCAATCGCGATTAAGCTGTGTGGGTGGCAAATAAGGATTTGGGGAATTTAGTACGTGTGCAATGAGAGAGTTTTGGCTAAGGTGAGAAAGAAACTCGGGGTCAGATTCCACGCTAATTACATCGGCAAGTGTGGCATAAAGCATTAAAAAAGTGCTACCACCACAACCGAATTCTAGGTATTTTTTCGCACCCAAAGCATATTTTAAAAATATGTTGATTTCCTTGTTTGATGCGTGCATTGGGAGAAACTGATTGAAAATTTATTTTGAAAATTATAGCCAAATTCCTTTGGAAATTACAAAATTTATCGCGCTAAAAGTAAAAATTTGCTAATTTTTCGCTTTTAAGTTTAAGGAAAACAATGCAAGAAACAATAGATTTAATTGCAAAATATGGCTATGCCATTTTATTTTTATACTCTCTTGGCGGTGGATTTATCGCCCTTGTGGGTGCAAGCATTTTAAGCTTTGCGGGTAAAATGGATTTAACCTTAAGCATTGCCGTTGCGTGTGTGGCAAACTTTTTAGGCGATTGGTTGCTTTTTTATCTCGCGCGTTATCAAAAAGCAATGATGCAACCCTACCTAGCGTCTCATAGGCGCAAACTCGCTTTGGTGCATTTACTTATGCGCAAGTATGGTTCAGTGATTTTGGTGGTTAAAAAATACATTTATGGATTCAAAACCCTTGTGCCTCTTGCAATCGCACTCACTCCCTATTCTTTGCTGAAATTCAATCTTTATAATGCCATTGGTGCAGTAATTTGGGGCATAAGCATTGGAGTGGCTGGATATTTTTCAGGCGGAATTTTAATCAAAGCTTTGGAGCTAATCGGAGATTATCCTGCGATCGCTCCTGTGTTTGTGGTTATTTTGTTAGGCGGACTTTGGATATGGCTAAGCCGTGCGACAAAAAGGCGTTAAATGGACATTCAAGAATTATTAAAACAGCGCGTGTTAATCCTTGATGGCGCGATGGGAACAGAGATTCAAAAACACTCCATAGAATCTTGGGGAGAAAACGCAAAGGGAGAGAAGTTAGAGGGCTGCTCGGAGGCATTGAATCTTTTTGCTCCCGATGTGATTTCAAGCATTCATACAAGCTATTTACAAGCAGGAGCGAATATCCTAAAAACAAATACTTTTGGCGTAATGCCTTGGGTTTTAGCGGAATATGGGTTGGAATCGCGTTGCAAAGAGATTGCAAAAATCGGGGTGCAACTTGCAAGAGAAAGCTTGGAATCGCACAATGCGCTAGAAAATCAGCAAGACGCGCTTTTTGTTGCGGCATCGTTGGGACCCGGAACGAAATTGCCTAGTCTAGGACATATTGATTATGACACAATGTTTGAGGGCTATTGCACTTGCGTAGAGGGGTTTAAGGAAGCGGGTGCTGATGTGATTTTACTAGAAACCGCACAAGACCCCTTACAAATTAAAGCCGCCTTACACGCTTGTGAAGCGGTTGCGCCCAAGATTCCTGTAATGGTTTCGGTAACCATTGAAACCAATGGTTCAATGCTCATTGGCACAGACATTACGACACTTTTTCACATTTTAGAACCTTTCTCGCTGTTGTCTTTGGGAATGAATTGTGGGCTTGGACCCGATTTAGCACATCAGCATTTATGCGCTTTAAGCGAAGTGTGTAAGTTTCCTATTTCTATCCATACCAATGCAGGACTTCCACAAAATCGCGGCGGCATAACTTATTACCCTATGGAAGCAGAGGAATTTAGCGAAATTCAAAAAAGTTTCTTGGAGATTCAAGGCGTTGCCTTGCTGGGGGGTTGTTGTGGGACAACACCCAAACATATTCAATTACTAGCACAAAAAACCAAAAATGCGATTCCACTCCCACCAAAAGGGAATTACAAGCCTAGCATTGCTTCACTCTTTAGTGCGTTGGAATTAAAGCAAGAACCCGCTCCTTTGCTGATTGGGGAACGTTCCAACGCTACAGGTTCTAAGGCATTCCGCGAATTGCTCCTTGCGGAGGATTACGAGGGAGCATTAAGCGTGGGAAATGCACAGGTGCAAAGTGGAGCGCATTGCTTAGATGTGAGTGTTGCCTTTGCCGGACGCGATGAAAGCCACGATATGCAAGAGTTAATTTCGCGCTATGCTACCAAGATTCCACTTCCTCTAATGCCCGATTCCACGCAAGTTAATGCGCTAGAAATTGCATTAAAGTTAATCGGTGGGCGTCCGATTATCAACTCTGCAAACCTTGAAGATGGCATAGAAAAATTTGATAAAATCGCAAACCTTGCAAAAAAATTCGGTGCAGCCCTTGTCTGCTTGACGATTGACGAAAAAGGAATGTGCAAGACATTTTCACGCAAAATTGAATGCGCAAAAAGAATGATGGAACGCGCAAAGAATGTGCATAAATTGCGTGAGGAGGATATTATCTTTGACCCGCTTACCTTTACGATTGGTAGCGGTGATGCGGAATATTTCACCGCAGGAATGGAGACTTTAAACACCATAGCAGAGCTAAGCCGCCTCTACCCAAAGGCTGGAAGCACACTTGGGCTATCCAATATCTCCTTTGGATTAAGCAAAGAAGGTAGAATCTGCCTAAATTCCGTCTTTTTGCACCACGCAATTCAAAAAGGGCTGACTTCAGCAATCGTCAATGTTGCACATTTAATTCCTTATGCGCAAATGGAATCGCAAGATATTAAGGTTTGTGAGGATTTGATTTTCAACCATTCACACACGAGTGAGCCTCTCTATGCGTTTATCAAACATTTTGAATCTAAGGCGGGAATGCAATTTCAAAGCTCCAAAGAAGAGGAGAATCTAAGCACAGAGCAAAGAATCGCAAAATACCTCATCAACGGCGATTGGGTGGCGATGCAAAAGCTTTTGCCCACCGCTAAGGATTCCATTAATCCCGAGATTATCATTAATACAATTCTTATTGACGCGATGAAAATCGTAGGAGAGAGGTTTGGCAATGGTGAAATGCAACTGCCCTTTGTGCTGCAAAGTGCGGAGGTGATGAAAAAGAGCGTGGATTATCTGAATGAATTTTTACCCAAGAAACAAAGCACCCATAAGACAACGATTGTCATTGGCACGGTTAAGGGCGATGTGCATGATGTAGGCAAGAATCTTGTGGATATTATCCTAACCAACAACGGCTTCAATGTGATAAATATCGGAATCAAGGCGGAACTAGAGAAGTTTTTAGAAGTGATAGAATCCCAAAAAGTAGATTGTATTGGAATGAGTGGATTGCTCGTGAAATCTACATTGGTGATGAAAGAAAATTTAGAGGAGCTAAGGAGGCGCGGAATCACGATTCCTATTATGCTAGGCGGTGCGGCACTCAATCGCAATTTTGTGGAGGAATATTGTAAGCCAAATTATGACGGAATCATTTTTTACTGCAAAGACGCTTTTGATAGTGTCGCCGCAATGCAAATCATTCAAAGCGGAGATTTTAGTGATTTAACCCTGCCAAGCGATAGGGCTAAAGTTGCAGAAAATGCGGAGAGTGTGGAATCTAAACTTGCTAAAAAAGAAGCGAGACTTGCAAAAAAGCTTACAAAATCCTTAGAGAAGGATTCCACACCAAAGCCCACAAAATGCGAGTTGGAATTTACTTATGATTCCTATAATCCCCCATTTTTTGGCGTAAAATCCTTGCAGTTAGATTCCACAATGCTAGATTCCGTGTTTGATTATTTGGATAAAGACTTGCTTTTCAAACACCGCTGGGGTTATAGCAAACTCAAAAAAGAGGAATATCAAGCGTTAAAAAAGAACGAGCTAGAACCAACTTTGGAGCGTTTGAAGCAGGAATTTATCCAAAAAGAGATTTTTAAACCTGTCGTGCTATATGGGTATTTTCACACACGCACTAGACAGCCTCAACGCTTGGAGGATGGGCTAGTTTTAGAGTTAAGTGCAACAGAGGATTTTAAAAATGCAGAATCCTTTTTGTTCCCACGTAGTGGTAAAAAGCCTTATTTGTGTTTGGGAGACTATTTTAACCCCAAAGGCGATATTTGCGCCTTGCATTTGGTTTCAAGCGGACACAATCTTGCGCCTTTTGAAGAAAGCCTTTACAAAAAGGGGGAATACCATAAATACTATTTAGCCCACGCTTTAGGGGTAGATTTAGCGGAAAGCTTAGCAGATTTTATCCACGCAAGAGTGAGGCAGGAATTGCATTTGGATTCCAAATGCGGACAGAGATATTCCTTTGGCTACCCTGCATGTCCTGATTTATCACTTAGTGTGGGGCTGTTTAAGCTATTAAATCCGGAATCCTTTGGGATTCTCTTAAGTCAAACTTATCAAATGACACCCGAAGCCACCACTTCTGCACTGATTGTGCCACACCGCGAAGCAAAATACTTTGCGGTTTAATCTAAAAACCCTTAAAGATTCTTTAGAAGAATTAGCCAAAGATTCCTTTTAATGCGCTAGGGTCAAAGTTTTCAAAATCAAAGCTTTGTCCATCTGGTGCGCTAAATGGCATACTCGCTTTTTCAATCAATCCACTAATTTGCCCCATTTTATCGGCAATTTCTTGGTGTTTATCTGCAAGACTCTCACTCAAATTTCCTTGCATTTGACTAGGCAATGGTAGCGATAGCGACACACTCTCTCCTGCTAGAGAAATTGTAAGTTCTCTGCCAAACAACGCTTCTCCCTTAAATTGTGCCGCTTTTGCGCTCGTATCCAACGCGTTTAAATTCTCGCCGCTACTTTTAATTTGATTGCTTAGTGCATTGAGTGTGATATCTGCAATTTGCATTGCGCCCACCATTTCATTCGCGCCCTTAATACCATCGCTAAATTTACGAATCTCTAATGCTGTTGGCGATAAGTTTGGCAGCTCCTGCACTTCTTGTAAATTTTCTTGCGGAATCGCAACTTGTGTTTGCTGTGGTTGAACCTGCTGTATTTCAGGTTTTTGATAAACATTTCCTAATCCATAGGGTTTGATTGTTGATAACATTTAAACTCCTTTTAATATTTTGTAGAGTTTAAGCATTTACCATTCCACTTTTAAAATATTCTAAACAATTTTAATGATATTTGCAATTTTTATGTCACATTATTCACGTTTCAACGGAACACATTTGCCACCATTAACACACTTAACACCAATCCATACAACACAAAAATTATCAATGCACACTGCGCCATTGAACCAAGTTCCAAGGAAGGAATCACATACCAACCTTCTGCATAAAGTGCAATAAACCACTCCCTAAATGGGCTTAGCTCCATATTCACATAGGGCATATCATATCCACAGAATCCTAAAGGACGAAAAAGTTGTGGAATCCAAGTATCCAGAGGCAAATTAAAATCAAATTGTGGTTCTAGCGAACATCCTTTCAACCCAAATACTATACCTTCTTTTAATGCAATGTGGATTGTATTTAAAGTGCGTGCAGCTACAATTCCACGCACAAGCGCATAAAGTATAACAATCACTCCAATACTCTTAAAAATCCAACTTCTAGGCTCTAAAGCAACTATAAAGCAACCTAGCATAAGCACCACAAAGGCATAGCGAATATACACGCACTGCTCACAAGGCGGGATTAATAAGAATTCTTGGATTACAAAATGAGAAAACAGCACAATTCCAATGGCAACAATGCCTAAAATTATCCAAAAGACACGCGTATTTCCTAAAGTCTTAAGCGATTTTAATATTTTCATTGATTCTTAACGCCTTTGTAAATATTAATCAAATAAATTGCAAAAATTGCGATTCCACCACCAACAAGCGTTAAAAGACTTGGAATCTCACCTAAAATAAAATAACTCGTAATGAGTGCAATCAGTGGCACTAGAAGTTGATATGAGCTTGCTTTCTCTGCTCCAATTTGCGCAACTCCCATATAGAAAATACTCGTCCCAATGGCAGTGGATAACACTGCAACCACGCATAACATTATCCAAAAGTGCATATCAAAACTAAAAATATCCAGCATTGCAGGTTCAAAGAAGAAAATCGGTGAAGAAAGCAGCACACTAAAGAGTGTGATATAAAAATTAATCGCAATAGGGTGGATTCTCACACGTTGACAAATTAATGTTAAAACCGCCCAATCTAGCGCACATAGGACAAAAAATACATTAGACTTACTAAAAAGCACGCTAAGATTCCCTAAGTCTAGCAAGCAAATCCCGGCAAGGATGCCCAATGTTAATCCTAACACCTCATTTCCACGCATATTTTTTGGATTGCCTTGCAATTTATGCACAAAATATGTGAGTAAATATACAAACACTGGTGTGAGTGTCGTTACTAAAACTCCGCCTTTCCCAGCTGCTCCGTAATTTATCCCAATAAAAAACATTATAGAATACACACAATTTGCAATGGAAGCAAGAAAAAGATATTTTAGTGCATTGCCATTAATTCTAATTGGAATCCTAAGAATTATCACGAGTGGAATAGACGCCATAAGCGCAAAAAAGAATCGCCAAAATGTAATGACATCTGCGCTTGTGTAACTTGTTAGCACTTTACTGCTAGCCCAAGACGAACCCCAAAAAATCATCGCAACTACAAGCAAAATAGAAAAGACAAGTTCTTTACGCATCTTAAGTTTCCAAAATTTTGCGCGTATTATACTGCAAATTCACTCTATAATCATCAGTTGTGTTTGCGTAATGCGCTCTAATTGCGCTAGAGATTCCATAATAGCATAGTGGTTTAACGCCAAATTGCTGCGCGCCTGCGTTAGCGACAATTCTGCATCTAAAAAGTCACTTGTTGTTTCAATGCGTTGCGTATAGCGATTCTTAGAGATTCTATAATTCTCCTCTGCCTGCACTAAAGCAATTTTTGAAATTTCTAAGGCATTGCGTGCGAGATTATAATTTTCTAGCGCATTAAAGAGTTGCAATTCTAAATCCTCTAGCAAAGTGGCGCGTTTAGATACAAAAGCAAGATAATTCATTTGCAAAGATTCCACATTAAACTTATCTCTAAACCCGCTAAATACATTAAAATTCATCACCACTTGCACATTGGTTTCATCATTATAAACACCCTCTCTACCACTTAGCTTATAATCATCTCCAAAACGTGTATAAGCCCCTATTACATCTACTTCGGGCAGAAAATTTCCCTTAGCACTTTGCGTTAAATATCTCTTGCTCTCAATGATTTTATCTATAAAAAGCAATTCAGAGCGGTTTTGCAGCATATCTACTTTGAGGGCATTAAAATCCAAATCCACTTCTTTAATGCGGAGTACTTCTAGCGATTCCTTTGTAATTTGCATTTTAATATACCGTTCAAGATTCCGCAATGCGTAATTTAATGCACTCTTGTAAGCCAATAAATCTTGCAAAACATTATTAAGTTTTACTTCAATTTTCAATAGATCATTTTTCTGAATTAATCCCACGCGGTAAAACTCTACATTCTGCCTCCTCTGCTCCTCTAAAAGCGTTTTGGATTGTTCTGCGATTCTTACATTTTGTTCTTGACGCAACACATCAATATATGCAGATTTCACAAGCAAAATCACATCCTCTTTTGTGGCTTCAAGCTGATAATCTTGCGATTCCATTAATGCTTTTGCGCTTCTTAGCGCATACACATCGCTAAAGCCATTAAAGAGATTGTATTGCAAATTTCCACCAAAATTTCCACTTGTTTTTTTATCTAATCGTTGAATCCGATTACTCTTTAATGTGCCATAATTGAGGTTAAAACTTGGATAAAATGGGCTTTGAAAAGCTTGATAGCTTGCCTTGCTTTCTTGGAGTAAAAATTCTTGTTCTTTAATGCTTTGATTGTTTTGCAAGGTTAGCGCAACAGCTTCTTGCAAACTTAGCGCATTAAGCATTCCATAAAAACATAGTACAAGACACAAAATCCTAAGCATTTTTAACTCCCCCTAAATTCTCTGTTAATAAAAAATGATAAAAGACAAGGAATCACAAAGATACTCAATATCGTTGAAAACGCTAATCCCCCCAAAATCACTGCTCCAAGTCCGCGATAAATCTCACTTCCTGCTCCGGGTGCTAAGACAAGCGGCAACATTCCAAAGAGCGAAGTCAGTGTGCTCATATAAATAGGACGAATCCTAACACGCACAGCCTCTAGGATTCCACTCTCGCCGTCCATTCCATATAAGCGCACATTGTGCAAACTTTGATAGACAATTAAGATTGCATTATTCACAACGATTCCAACCAAAATAATAAATCCGAGCGTTGTTAGCACATCAAGAGGCTGATATACAAGCAATACATTCACAAGCCAAAGCCCAAAAAATCCTCCCCCAACCGCTAAAGGCACACTAAAAAGAATAATCCAAGGATATACAAAATCCTCATACAACGCCGCCATTAGCAAATAAATGATAACAACAGCTAACACAAATCCAAGCACCAATGAACTTTTAATCTTGCTTAGTTGGTCAGCCGTTCCACTAAGCGTTAAGGTATTGTCGCCCATTTTACCACTTTCTTTTAATGCGTCTAAAACTTTACCACCAATTAACTCCATTGCTTCTTGAATCGTAATATGCGTAGGCGGATTGACGCTTAATGTAATAGTGCGATTCCGTTCGTAATGCCGAATCTGACTTGTGCCATATTCCAACTTTAAATCCGCTAATGTGCTAATGGGTACAATCCCACCAAATGGCGTATAAATACTTGTATGATACAATTCTTCGGGTGAGTAAATCGCACCATTTTGCGACTTTAAAACCAAGTCTATTTTCTCCTTACCCTCTTCTTTATATTCAGAAACCTTTCTACCATCTAACAATACATCTAAAGCAACACCAAAACTATACGTATCTAATCCCACTGCACTAATGCGTTCTAAATTCGGATATAAATTAAGCTCTGGATATAGCATATCTAAACTTGGGCGCGCAAGCACTTGTAAATGCTTAGCTTTATCGCCAAATTCCTCAACAAACGCATTGCGTATAATAAGCTCTAATGCGCTTGCAGTAGCAATGAGTGATTCCAACTCTGCCCCACTAATATCCACATCTACACCACGGCTTGACCCGCGTCTCTCAAAGATTCCTGTTTGCAATGCATTTCCACTAAGTCCCGGCACCTTTTGAATGCAAGCTTTAGCAAGCGGAATTAAATCCCCTGCTCTTGTCATATCCTGCGCACGCAATCCAAAAGTAAAATTGGAATCCCCACCCACAAAAAACATATTTGCAACAGCAGGATATCTTGCATCTCCCTTAAATCCACTACTTGCAAAATAATCTCCCATACAAGCATAAAGCATTTTTCCAATATTTTCTTTTTCTTGAAAGGATAGCCCGGGGGGCGGATTCATTCTCCCTAAGATAAAATTTTGATTGCCTTGCGGTAGATATTCCATTTTCGGCATTAAAATATAGCTTAAAAATAGACTAAACCCCGCAAGACTTAGAATTGTAAAAACTTTATTGCGCGTGCTGTGCATAGATTTTTTAACCCAATGCATTATAAAATCCGCACAGATTCTACCAAAATATTCAATTTTAAGGGATAACTCTTGTTTCTTATGTGTTGTGCCAAATAGCATAGAACTTTTATAACTCAAAGTTGGAATCACGATAATGGATACAAACAGCGAAAAACTCACTGCACTACTTGCTGCTAATGCAATATCTCTAAAAAGCTGCCCTGCTTCTTCTTGGATATTTAGAATCGGGATAAAAATCGCCACCGTTGTTAAAACTGAAGCCACTAATCCACCTACAACTTCTCTTGTTCCATCTACAACCGCGCTAATCGCGTCCTTTTGCATTGCTTTATGCCGCTCAATGTTTTCTAGCACGACAATCGCAGAATCCACGAGCATACCCACAGCAAATGAGATTCCAGCTAGGGAAACAACATTTAATGTGCGATTGAAAAATGCCATTATGATAAATGTTCCAAGCACACTAAGGGGCATTGCAATAGCAATAATGAGTGTAGAGGTGATAGAACGTAAAAAAATAAATAGCACACCACACGCCAAAAATGCTCCAATTAAAATATTGCTTTTCACGAGAGCAATGGCTTGTTTAATATAATCGCGCTGATCATTTGTCCATTCCAACTTAATGCCATTGTCCTTCAAAATGGTAGCATTTAAGCGATGAAAGACTGCCTCCACAGAATCGGTAAGTTCCAAAACATTTGCATCTGCACTCGCTTTAATAGCAACAAACAATCCCTCTTTCTCCTTTAATTCATTGCCGCGGTATAAAGAGCTTGTGCGTTTGTTTTCAAAGCCTTCCTTAACCATTGCTACATCGCGCACTCTAACGCGCTTTAGCCCATCACTCCAAATTACAACATCTAAAATATCTTGCTCGCTTTTAAATTCCCCCATTGTGCGCACGCGATAAGACTTTCTGCCATAATCTAAATTCCCCGCAGAGATATTGACATTTTGCCTATCTAACGCATTGGCAAGTGCGCTAACATCTAGTTGGTAAATCGCAAGCTTTCTATCATCTACAATCACGTGCATTTCACGATCATCTCCTGCAGGAAAGGAGACTTCTGCTACACCATCAATGCGTTCAAAATATTGAATCACATTTTCATTGAAAAATGTTCGCATTTGGCGCACATTTACACTAGGCAAATCACTCACCAACATCATTCTAATTACAGGACTTGTATCCTCTCCAGTTGCTTTAATAATAGGCTTATCCATCTCTACAGGATAACCTTTAACTTCATTCAGCTTATTGCTGACATCTAACATTGCTTTTGTTAAATCTGTGCCGATTTTAAACTCTAAAGTAATATCCGCCCTGCCATTTCCTGCCCTGCTTTCCATTGTTTCTAGGTTATCAATCCCTTTTAAAACCTGTTCTTGTCTCTCTAAAATTTCCCTCTCAATTTCATAGGGTGTCGTGCCACTCCAACCTGTATATATTGAAATGACTGGGCGCGTAACTTTTGGTGTTAGCTGATAGGGCATTGTTAGTAATGCTAAAATTCCAAACAAACCTAGCAAAATCATTCCGACAATCACAACAACGGGACGATTTATTAATGTTTTAATCATACTTTCACCTAATTTATTTCTATTTTATCGCCATCACTTAATCGTTCTACACCTGCAATAATCACCTTATCCTTCACGCTAAGATTCCAATCTAGTGGCACAATATACGCGTTTAAATCCTTGTATCCTTTAACTTCTATAGCGACTTTCTTTGCGCTCTTGCCATTAATGATAAAAATCACATTTCCCTCTAAAGTTGGCAAAATAGAATCGCGCGGGACTAATAGCACAGATTCATCACTCTTAACATCAAAACTAGCACGCACTTCCAAGCCTTCAATGAGTTCTTGTTTGGGATCATCAATCGCAAGTTTTACAGGAAATGTCCTAGCCTTTGTATCGCCCAGCGGAATCTTCGCGCTAATTTTAGCATTATACATTTGGTTTGCAATCCGCACCTTCAAGCTATCACCAACTTTTAAGGCGCGCAAAATCGCAAAAGGCACTTCAAAAGTTGCTTCTAAAGGCGTAATTTTAGCAATATTAAACACACCTGCCCCAGCATTTACCCACTCACCTTGACTTAATAGCTTTTGTAAAATTACGCCATCGTAGGGCGCAATAATGGATTTTTTGCGCTTTTGCGTCTTTAGCAACTCCAAAGCATAACTAATAGATTCCATATTCCCCTTTTGGGCTTGCATATCAAATAAGGCGTCCTCATATTCTTTAAAAGATACCGACTCGCTTTCATATAAGGTTTTAAAGCGAGAAAAATCCTTTTGAATTTTCTCATATTGTGCCCTTGCTTGCTTGAGCGCACCCTCTTTAGATAAAATCTCATTGCTTAGTAAATCACTATTTAAAGTGGCTAATAGCTCTCCTTTTTTAACGCGCTGCCCCTCCTTCACATTCACATTATCAATCACACCTGCAACTTCTGAAGCCAGCAATCCGCGCTCACTAAAATATAAAGAACCAATATATTGATAATTTTGATTCAAGATTCCACTTTGGATTGGCGCAACAGATACAAGCACCGACTTTTCCTTACTTTGCTCTAGCTTTTCTTGCTTGTTTGTATTTTGCGATTCCATATTCTGTGTATTTTGCTGATGTGTATCATTTTGTATGTTTTGCTCTTGCTTGTTGTTGTTTATCGGTTGAACCTCTACTTTCTTCGTAATATTTTTTATTCCAAATATTGCTAATACACATACCAAAATACCACCAATAATCCATTTCCAAAACTTTTTCACACGATTCCTTATAAAGCCATTTTTTAAAACAAAAATATGATAAACTCACGCAATTAAACCCAATTTTATTTCAAAAACTGCTAAAAAATGACAAAATTATGGCTGACAAATTACCAGAAAGGCAAAAAATGGAACTTACACATTTAGATGAACGGCAAAATCCCAAAATGGTAGATGTTTCCGATAAAGACTCCACACAAAGAATTGCAATCGCACAAGGCAAAATCACAATGAGTGCGGAGGCATTTTGCGCCATTAAGGAGCAGAGAGTCAAAAAAGGTGCCGTGTTACAAACTGCTATTGTTGCTGCAATTATGGGAGCAAAACGCACTTCAGAGTTAATCCCAATGTGCCACCCACTCTTTTTAAGCAGTATAAAATGCGATATTAAAGAACTTCCACAAGAGAATGCGTTTATCCTAGAAGTGTGCGCAAAAACTCTTGGACAAACCGGTGTAGAAATGGAAGCCTTAATGGGCGTAAATATTGGACTTCTAACTATTTATGATATGGTAAAAGCCATTGATAAAACGATGGTTTTAAGCGAAATTTATCTATTAGAAAAAAGCGGGGGCAAAAGCGGGCATTTTGTGCGCTAAAATGCCCGCTTTGGGATTCTATCCCTCTAAAACCAAAAACCGCTTTAAGTCATCAAACACATTAAATGACTTCAATTTGTAACTACCTCTTATAAAGCGATTCTTTGCTGCTTTTTGTAACAAAAGGCTTAAAAAGTCTTTATAAATTTTAATTTTTTTATGTTTATAAGCTAAATTCCATTACTATAAAAAACCAAATTTTTACAAGGAGTGTTAATGAAAAAGAACATCGTCTTTTTTGAGGCAGTTGGCGGTAGCGATAAAGGCGCAGATGGACATAGAAAAGATACAATGCCAATGGTCAATGCCCTAAAAGCAAAAGGTTGGAATGCAGAAGTTGTGCAACTTACAGATGATATTTTGCGTGATTCTAGTAAAAGAGAGGAAGTTTATAAAAAAGTGCGCGAAAGTGCGGATGGTTATGTTTCTCGTGTCAATCCGGGCAACCTTAAAGAAGAAAAACTTTATTTTGATGTCTTGCGCAAACTCTGCAACGATGGGCTTGTTGGTATGCCTCACCCCGATGCGATGATTGGCTATGGCGCAAAAGATGCTTTAACAAAATTAGCGGATACTCCCCTAGTTCCTAGCGATACTTATGCGTATTATGACCCAGCAGAAGCAAAGAGAATCGGTGTAACCTTTAGCGATAAACACGACTTTAAGAAAACTTTTCCTAAAACTCTTGCAAAAGGCGAGAGAGTTTTAAAACAAAATCGCGGCTCTACCGGAGAAGGAATTTGGCGTGTCCGATTGGAATCTAGCGACCAATACAACAAGGTAGAATCTCTCCCACTTGATACAAAAATCATCTGCACAGAGGCAAAAGACAACCATACAGAAGAGCGCAAACTTGGCGAATTTATGGATTTTTGTGAGCATTATTTAGTGGGCGATAATGGTATGCTTGTGGATATGACTTTCTTACCACGTATCAAAGAGGGTGAGATTAGAATCCTTATGCTTTATAAAACTCCTGTTTATGTTGTGCATAAAAAACCAGCAGAGGGCGGAGATGCCTTTAGTGCAACTCTATTTAGTGGTGCAAAATACCGCTACGATGAGCCAAAAGATTGGCAATCTTTAGTGGATTGGTTCTTAGCACAACTTCCACAAATCAAAAACAAATTGGGCAATTACGATTTGCCTTTAATTTGGACAGCAGACTTTATCCTAGATACCGATGAGAAAGGTGCAGACCGCTATATCTTAGGAGAAATCAACTGCTCTTGCGTAGGCTTTACTAGCCCGGCAGAATATATGGAGAAAGTTGCTTTAATGGTTGGCGATAATATCGTAGATATTGTAAGCGAAAAGAAAGCATAATCTTTCTTTTAGGAGAACTTTTACGTTCTCCCCTCTTTTACTTATTCAATTCCTTTATAATACTCTCTAAAGGGTGCGCATTGATGATACAATTCCGCGTGCGTGCCACCCGCTAAGATTCTACCATGTTGAAAAAAGTAAATGCGTTTTGCTAAAGATACAGTGGAGAGCCGATGCGCAACAATAATAACGATTCTATCCCGCAATAGCCCACTTAAAGCATCACGGAATTCTTCTTCGGTTTTATTATCCAATGCGCTTGTTGCTTCATCTAAAATTAAAATCTCGGGATTTTTATAAAGTGCGCGCGCTATTGCGATTCTTTGCCTTTGTCCGCCACTTAAGTTTGCGCCAAATTCGTCAAGCCTTGTATAAATTCCATTAGGCAAAGTTTTAACATAATCTAGGATTCTAGCCTGCTCCAATGCAAGCTCCACGCGCGCTTCATCAATTACGCCTCCATAAGCAATATTGCTTGCAATCGTATCATTAAAAATAAAAATCTTTTGTGTTACAACCGCCACTTTTGCTCTCAAGCTATTTTGCGTGAAATGTTTAATATTCTCTCCATTGATACAAATTTCCCCACTGCTTGGGTCATAAAGACGCAATAGTAAATTCACAAACGAGCTTTTACCTCCCCCGCTTCCGCCGACTAGCGCGATACTCTCACCGCGCCTAACCTCCACATTGATTCCACTTAATGCTTGGTGTTCATCATAAAATAAATCCACATTCTTAAAAGAAATTGTATGGATTGATTCTGTTAGCACCTTCTCACCATCTTTAATCTTAGGATTCCTATCTAGCATTTCAAAAATTCTATCTCCTGCAGCAAAAGCGATTTGAATTTTAGTGTATAAATTGCTAATACGCTTAAATGGTGTATAGAGCATAAATAAAGCAGCAGTGAAAGAGAAAAACTCCCCCGTAGTCATTTCTGCATTAATGACTTTATAACCACCAACAAAAATTACCGCTGCAACAGCAATCGCGCCTAGCGTTTCCATTACAGGCGTGGTTAATTCTGAAATACGTACAGTTTTCATAGAAATCTTAAACAAATCTTGATTATGTGCCGTGAAATCTTGATATTCTAACTTCTCGCCAGAGCTTGCCTTAATGAGTTCCATATTATTAAAAATTTCAACAAGTTTAGAGGATAAATCCGCATTTTTTTCTTGTAATTTTTTAGAAGTTTTACGCATTTTTCTAGCAATTAGCGCAATGGGATATAGCGAGATTGGCATTACAACAAGCCCATAAAATGCTAGCTCCGGACTTAGATAAATAATCCAACACACAAGTCCAACAATCGTCAAAGATTCTCTAATGCCCTCAATAAAGTAGTTAGATACAGCACTTTGAATAGTGGAAATATCATTTGTAATACGCGAAATCAACTCTCCATTGCGATAGCGGTTGAAAAATTCCATTTCAAAAGTTAGCATTCTATCCAATAAAACATTTTTTAATCGTTTGACAATATCTTGCCCAATAAAACTCATATAATAGGATTGAACATAGATTCCAAGCCCTTTAGAAAAATACGCTAAAATAACCAAAAAAGGCAGAATTTTAAGCATATCCACATCTTTTGCCAAGAAAATATCATCCAACACCGGCTTCGCTAAAGCTGCACTAGCTGTTGTCGCAATGGCAACTAGAATTGTTCCAATAATTGCATAACAAAAATACAACTTATAATCTCGTATATAAGGCAACAAGCGCGCAAAAAACTGCTTCATTTTAAACCTTGAAATCTAAAATATAATTTCATCTTGATGAATGATGGTGGTATTTTTAATGGGTGATTCATCGGTGTAATAAATCATCTCTCCATTTACCATTTGACTATGCACGCCCTTAGGAATAGAAAACTTACGCTCTAAGCCCGGGTCAATTTCTAGGATTTTATTAAAGAAGTAGGCAAATGCGGGCGCGGGTGCAACACCACCTGTCTCACTATATCCCATTTCGGTATTATCATCTTTGCCATACCAAACGATTGCCTCAATGCTTGGTGAAAACCCACAAAACCACGCATCTACATTATCGTTTGTTGTGCCTGTTTTGCCGGCTAATTCTATACCCTCCACTTTTGCGCGCCTGCCTGTTCCATTATTCACGGCGTTCTTAAGAATATCCACAATTAAAAAACTCTGCTTTGGCTGACTCAATTCACGCGCATCTCCACTGAAATATGCAACATCTCCACGCGCATCTACAATTCTATCAATCAGCATCGGTTCAATGACTTTGCCATAGTTTGAAAATACCATAAAGTTTTTTGCCATTTCAAGCGGTGAAGCTCCAAAACTACCCAACGAAATTGATAAATCCTTTGGCACATTTTCAAATCCATAGCCTAGAATCTCACGATAAATTCTATCAAATCCCACTTCCTCTACAAGATTAATTGTGGCAAGATTCATTGATTTTGTTAGTGCCATTTTTAGCGACACAAATCCATTCAAAGAATTTCCATAATTTTTGGGTTGCCATTTTTTGCGCACATTCCCAACCCTATATTCGTAAGTGCGTGCAATATCTGGAATCTGATAATTCTGCGCTAAGCCAGAGTTGATCGCACTTAGATATAAAAATGGCTTCACACTACTACCAATTTGTCGCTTACTTTGTGTTGCGCGTGAAAAATTACTCTTTTGATAATCTACCCCACCAACAAGTGCTAGAATCTTGCCTGTCTTATTTTCTAGCACAACAAACGCACCATTTAATTTTTCTTTTAGAGATTCGTTATCTTTATGGCGTGCTAAAATCTGCTCATAACCAAAATACAAAGCCTCGTGCGCAATTTCTTGATAATCCAAGTCAATGTTTAAATAAATTTTATAGCCTGCTGTTTTTAAATCCTCAATCCCCACAAGTTGCCTTTGCACCTCATCAACAACATAGGGAGCGATATTTTTTGTTAATGTATCATTATAAACCCTAGGACGCTCATTAGAGCCTTCCTCAAAAACCTCTTGTGAAATCCAACCTAACTCAAACATTCTCTGCAAAACATTATTTGCGCGTCCTAATGCAAATTCATAATTTTTAGTAGGGTCATAAAAGCTAGGTGCGCGCGGCAAAGACACCAACATCGCCATTTCTTTTAAGCTTAAATCCTCCATATTTTTACGAAAATATCCCAATGAAGCTGTTTTTATTCCATAAAACCCGTGTCCAAAATATGTGTGATTCAAATAACGTTCTAAAATCTCTTCCTTGCTTAAGATTGTCTCCAAACGCAGCGCTAAAAGAAATTCCTTCAATTTGCGTTCAATTGTTTTTTCTCGCGTTAATGCAAGATTCTTAATGAGCTGCTGCGTAATCGTGCTTCCACCCTCTACATAACGCGCATTTTGAATATTTTTAATCATTGCGCGCACGATGGCATCAACATTAATTCCGGGGTGTTCAAAAAATAATGTATCCTCAATGGCTAAGAGTGCTTCAATTAGGCGCGGCGGAATTTCCTCAAAAGACGCGTAAAACCGAAACTCCGTATCAAATAAGTTTGCCACAAGCCGCTCTTGTCTGTCAAAAATTTGTGTTGCAACAGCGGGTTTGTAATCCACAATTTTGTCTGTATCGTTACGAATCTCTACATAGAGTTGCGTGATAAAAACTATAAGCCCAACGGAAACGACAATTCCAGCAACGATTAAGATTCTAAGAAATAATTTTAAAAAGCGCATTACTCTTTAACCTAAAATTAAATATTAAAAATGTTTGCGATTCTAGCATAGGAATCTTAAAAGTGTGATTTAAATTATTTACTGCATTTAAATTTCACCATACAACGATAAACTATTTTTTCCTTTATATCATTCTTGATTTTTTGCTAATGGCTAGCACCATTCCAATCATAATACTATTTGCAATCAGCGAGCTTCCACCATAGCTCAAAAATGGCACGGCAATTCCTTTGATTGGAATGATTCCAGAGATTCCAAAGGCATTAATCAAAAATGAAAATCCTAAAAGCACCGCTACACCCGAACAAAACAAATAATACATTGTATTTTCACAACGATTTGCTATTTTTAATATTTTAAAAATCAGCACAACAAACAGCACACATACACCAATCAGTCCTAAAAATCCCACCTCCTCTGTAATGCCTGCCAAAATTACATCTGTATGCACTTCGCTTAAGAAGCCAAGTTTTATTAAACCATTCCCTAAGCCCTTGCCAAACATTCCGCCATTTACAATAGCATTGAGCGAATGTTCAACCTGATAAGGCTCGGGAAGATTCTCTACGCGTAAGGAATTTGCAATACTTGCAGGAAAAAAAGATAACACCAAATCCTGCACACCAGCCCACCAAGTTTTCACCCTAGCAACCCTATGCGCACTTGTAACAATGACAACAACAAATAAACCAAATGCACCACTCAATAAATACAAAAATAATTTAAAAGATGAACCCGCAAAAATCATCATAATTGCCAAAGTTGTCCCTAAAAGCACAATCTGTCCCAAGTCATTTTGCAAAACAGCAATTAAATACACAGCGATTAAAAATACTCCCACATAAGGCAAGAATGTAATAAATTCTTCTTTTAATGTTTTTGTCTCCACTAAAGAAAACTTACGCGAAAAGCTCCAAGCAAGAAAGGTGATAAAGCCAATTTTAAAAAACTCCACTGGCGCAAGTGAAAAAAAGGGCAACCGAATCCATCGCTTCGCTCCACCCGCACTTGTCGCTAAACTCTCTGGTAAAAAATGCATAATAAACATTACAAAGATTCCACCAAAAAAGAGCATAAACCCAAATGGCAAGATAAATCTATCCGGATTGCATCGCGAGATTCCCCACATCAACAATACACCAAGAATCCCTGCAATAATTTGTCGCATCATAAAGTGAAACTCTCCATAGCCATAAAACAGAATCGTAAAAGACGAAAGTGAATAAGAAAATAAAATACTAATCGTAATTAAAGTAACGCTGATAAAAAATACAAAACGATCTGTCATACTATACACAATAATATACCAATAAGAATCCTCCAAAAATGAGAATCCCAAACAAAATAGACGATAGCACAAACGCCTTACTACCAAACTCAATGAATTTTTTAATATCCACTTGCAATCCTAACGCACTCATTGCAAGCACCAAACAAAATCCTGATAAGAATCGTAAAATCTCAACAATTCCTTGCGGAATCGCAACCATAGAGTGCAATATCACAACACCTAAAAACCAAAATGCAAACCAAGGAATATGTAACTTCCTGCGCTCACCCTCCTTACTCTCCGCAAAGAAATAAGGCACAATCAGTAACACGGGAACCAATAGCAATACGCGAATCATTTTAACAATTAATGCAACTTCTTGTGCCTCAGGATTAATGCTTCCACCAGCACCCACAACATTTGCTAGCTCGTGCAGGGTTAGCCCAATATAATACCCCATTTGCGCGGAATCTAACGGGATTAATCCCATTCCATACACTAAAGGATATAAAAACATTCCTACAAGCCCAAAAATTACAACCATTCCAATAGCAATTACGCCTTTATAGGGCTTAGATTTTAAAGACGATTCCATTGCCAAAACAGCTGCTGCCCCACAAATTGCGCTTCCAGCACTCACAAGAATCGCAATCTCTTTATCAAGCTTCAAAAATTTCACACCAATGCCATATCCAAGCACTAAAATCACCACCACAACAACAATACTTAGTACAATTCCACTTAAACCAACAGAGGCAATACTGCCCAATGTTACATTAAACCCATAGAGAATAATTCCAAGTCGCAAAAGTTTTTTTGCACTAAAGACTACTGCTTTTTCGCAGCTATCTTGTGCATTTCTAAACAATGGAGAAGCAAAGATTCCAAATACAACGCCAATAATCAAAGGCGAAATATGCAAGGTTGCGACAGCAGGCAAATTTGCAACATAATAGCTTGCTAAACTTACCAAAAGCACCAACACAAAACCATTAAACCATTCCTTATATTTTTGCAACATCACACACCTTTACATATCACTTAAAATCTCCCCGATAATCTCGGGTTTATTTGCGCTCATAAAGTGAAATCTCTCCTCAAGCACACTTAACGCACTAAAGAGCATTTTACTTTTTTCTAAACCCACTTCTTTTGCGATTCCTTTACTTTCTGCACTTTCCAATGTATCTAGCCAAGTTTGCGGCACAAACACGCCGGGAAGTTTATGGTGTAAAAATAATGCCGTCTTAAAAGAGCAAATCGGAAAAAATCCAAACATAAGCACACATTTACTCCCAAATTCTCCATTAATTTTATCACACCATTCTAGCAATTCCTGTGCGATTCCAATATCATAAATAGGTTGTGTAAAAATAGCCAATGCGCCATTTTGGATTTTTTCACGCATTTTTTTATACAAACTTTCTTTGCGACTTGCATAAGAATTCATCACGCAAAAAGGATAAATCCTCTTAGAATCACCATACAATTCACCCCCATTAATATCCTTGTTTGTATTTAAGGCTGCAATAATTTTTAAAAGTAGCGCACTGCTTCCCTCAAATACGCCCTTAGCTTGCGGCTGATTACCAAAACGCAATGGGTCGCCTGTTAGTGCTAAAACCAAACGCAAATCAAGGCTATTCATACCAAGAAGATCACTTTGTAACGCAAGCGTATTTTTATCTCGCATAGAAATTGTTGTTATGCTTGGAATTCCAAAGGTATATTGTAGTTTAAGACTCGCCAAAACTGCACTATGCTTTAGCTTACCAAGTGGAGAATCCGTACAAACAAACGCGTCTAATTGTGTTAAAAACCTCTGTTGTTGCAATGTGGCAATTAGCGACTCAAGACTAAAGCTAGCTGGAGCTGAAAACTCGTAAGTATAACACTTTTTACCACTTTGCAATGATTGAATAAAGGATTCTATTTTTTCGCCCACAAAGTCCATTAACACCCCTTATTAAAATCTTTTAAAAGACTTAAAAATACTTTTTGCAACGCTTCCACTTCACTCATTCGCACACGCTCGTTAATAGCGTGAATGCTATCATTACACACGCCGCACTCCACGACTTTCACGCCAAATTCCGCGAAATACCGCGCATCGCTCGTTCCACCACTCGTGCTAAGCTCGGGCGCAAAGCCATTTTGGGATTCTAGTGCCTTGACTATTTTTTGCACAATCAAGCTTTGCTTGTCTGTCAAAAAAGGCTTGGAACTTTGGTTTAATTCCAAAGAATGCGGGGCTTTTGCAAGTAAATGCTCCAAGTATTTGCGCACGGATTCCACACTTGTTTGCGTAGAATTGCGCACATTAAACATAATTTTTAAATCATTGGGCGTAACATTCACAACTTCTAGCCCTCCGCGAATATCGGTAACCACAATCCTGCTTGGCTCAAACTCCTCGCTGCCTTTATCTAGCTTGTGTCCAGAAATTTTTGAGAGATGTGGCGCGATAATATCCACCGGATTCAAGCATTTCTTAGGATAAGCAACATGTCCTTGTTGCCCAAATATCTTAAGGATTCCATTAATAGAACCGCGCCTCCCGACTTTTATCATATCGCCAAACTTCTCCACGCTTGTAGGCTCGGCAACGATTGCAAAATCGGGCAACAAATCCTTCTCTTTGAGGCATTCTAAAGTGTATTTTGTCCCAAAAATCGCCGCTCCCTCCTCATCACTTGTAAGAAGCACTGATAGGATTCCATTAAAGTTTTGCGAACTTGTGGAATCGCAACTTTGTGGGATTTGAATTTTTTGAGATTCTTTAGAATCTTGCGCCCTTTGGGATTCCACATTTTCGCCTTTAGTGGAGGTTTGCAAGTTTTGCGATTCCAAACAATCCACAAACTCCCGAATCGCGCACACAAAAGCCGCCACCCCCGCTTTCATATCCTGCGCACCCCTGCCATAGAGGAATCCCTCCTTTATCGTAGGATTAAAAGGCTCACTCGCCCAACCCTCGCCCGGTGGCACGACATCAATATGCCCCGCGAAACACAAATGCGGCTTTTGGGATTTTTTATTTTGCGATTCCGCATTAGAAAAGTTGCTTTTATTCTCGTGCGTTTTTGTGCTGATAGAATCGCTAGAATCCTGCTTCTGCGTCATTGCAAGAGAATCGCTAGAATCTCGTGGCAATCCATAGTCTAAAACTGCGCTTGTTGCATTTTGGATTTGTGTGTGATTATGGGTTTGCGATTCCGCATTTCCTGCGCTTAAATCCTTGTAGAGAAAAAGATTTTTCACGCCCTCTTTCTCAAACTCTAGGGCTTCAAAATCACTTAAAATCTCCTTGATATACGCATAGATTCCACATTCTTGTGGCGTAATTGTGGGATAGGCGATGAGTTGTTGTAAAACTTTTATTACATTACTTTTATTTGTTTGCATTGGAATCCTTATATTTTGATGTTGGTAATTTCTAAGCTCTGACGCAAAACATTTTTTGCCAACACTTTAAGACCAAGATTATAACGCATTTTTCTTATTTAAAGTGCGTTATGGTTAAAACATTATCTAAGTTGTTGTATGTTTAAATTTTGGATTCCATAATCTAGGAGATAATTTTGGCTGATTTATCTGTAACGCAACGCATATGCAAAATTTTAGAAAAGCTTATTGCAGGGGAACATTTTAGCACCGAAGATTTATCTTGTGAGTTTTCTTGCAGCAAACGCACGATTCAGAGGGATTTAAAAGAACTTGCACTTTTCTTAAATATCACGCGCAATAGCCAAAATCTCTACTATTTACAAGAAAATATTTTTGATACTTATAGCTTAAAAGAAGTTCAAAAATTCGCAAAATTCAGTGGAATAGAAAACCTCTACCCGCTGTTGGATAAAAGCATACTCAAAGAGGCTGTTAATTGCCCCCCCCCCCGCACACAAACTCACTTCCTAATATTTTAATCCAAAATCACAATATAGAATCTGCACAACCCTTTTATGAAACTTTTATATTTCTCAAAAATGCAATCACGCAACACTTAAGCGTTTGTTTCCTTTATAAAAACAAAACAAGAGAAGTTTATCCTTATTGCTTACTCCACAACAATGGAATCTGGTATTTACTTGCCACACAAAAAGACATTTTAAAGTATTTTACACTCTCTAAAATTTCTCTCCTTAAAAGCCACAAGCCAAAATCTTTTATCCCTAACCCAAATATCATTGCCCTAATAAACAAAAATCCTACATTTTGGATTTCACAACAACCCATCAAAGCCCAACTACTTATCCAAAACGCAATAAAAGAATATCTATTGCGCAAGGAATTTTTGCCCAAATTCAAAATCATTTATGAAAACGAATCGTGTTTTTTAATAGAATGTCTTTTTGGCTATGAATTTGAAATTTTAAAGCTAACAAAAACTTTTTTGCCATTTATTCGGATTCTCACCCCAAAAATTTTACAGACAAAAATAGACAAGGAGTTGCAAAACTATTTAACCCAAAA
>JALEPE010000072.1 GCA_022766795.1 Helicobacter sp. | reverse complement strand
AGAATTTATTTGGCAACATATGCAAAGTGTTAAAACAAGTTGGTTGTAAAATATAGAATCCTATATCATATTTAGAGGTAAAGGGGATAATCTCTTCAAAAGACACAGGTGGGATTATGCGGACATTTTCTCTTTGCTTTGGCATGTGTTCTAGTTGTTGTAGATATTCTTGGTTGTAGTTTGCAACAAGCATTAAATCAAGGTGGAATCTGGAATCCACATAATCCATTGTTTCAATCATTCCCTCAATGCCTCTCTCTGGAGATGCCATTCCGTGATGGATTAATTTAATTTGTTCTGTTTCTTTGGAATGGGTAAATAATGTGGGGGGGGGGCAAAATAATAGGCAGCAGAGGTTATTACATCACATTTTATGCCATAGTTTTTTGTATATTCCTCTGCAATTCCTTGACAAACAGAATAGACATAATCGGCTTGAGGGAGGTAGGTTTGGCAAAGCCAGTCATTAAACCCAGCAAAAAGTCGCTTCCAACGCTCATCACTTTGTTGTCGCGGATAATACTCCCTACAATCCATAATAACTTTTGCATTTTTTTTGTTTTCTATCACAAAAGGAAGCAGCACTAAATCTTGACAAAAGATAGCATCAAAGCTTCTTTCTTGTAAATACTTATCAATCATCATTCTGTTTGGAATTTTCACAAGCTTCATATAGTCTTTTTTTGCTACATTTCTTTCCAACTCTGCTTCTTGTTCTGCATTTCTCTTTATCGCGTGTGGGTAGGAAAGAATCTCAATATCCTTATAAGGCACTGCCTCTAGCCCGATTCCTGTTAAAACAAACTTGCCATAGAGCAAATCCAATAATCTCTTTTGTCTAGAAGCTGATAAGTTTGCCTCTGCAATCACACAAATTTTTTTCATAATTCCACCTTATACAACTTTTCCCATTTAGCAATATTAAATAACCGCCACAGAAAATTATCCTCTCTAATATCGGGTTTTATGAAAATTTCTTGAATAATTAAAGAATCTTTGATGACATTTTTCATAGATTCCCTTAAATCATCAAACCAAACTCTTTGCGGAGATTCAAAGCCTAGTTTATTGTAGCGCCAAATAATATCTCGTGGCAACAAATCCTCGCAAGCAGTCCTCAAGAGATATTTCAAATATCCTTTTTGAAATTTTATTTCTATAGGGAGATTGAGAACAAAATCCACGATTCTACTATCTAAATAGGGCAACCTTGCCTCTACTCCAAAAGCCATAGAATCTCTATCTTCAAAACGTAAGAGAGCTTGCAAGTTATTTTGCATTAGTTCTCTCATATTGAAAGAAAACATATCAGTAAATTTAAAAATTGCTTGCAGAGATTCAAGATTAAGATATTGTAATTTAATATTGCTCCTCTCTGAAATGCGATTAAAAATCGTCTCAAAAGCACCTATATCTTGCATTTCTCTTAAAATAAGCTCTTTTGAGTATTTAAAATATTTTAATGTTTTAAAAAAATCATTTTCTGAAATCTTATGCTGTAAATCTTTATAAATATATGGCAGATAGGTTTCATAACCCAAAAATACCTCATCAGCTCCTTGTCCATCAAACATTACTTTGATTCCTAAATTGTGTGCCTTTTGCATTACAAGATATTGCATATAAATTGAAGTGCTGCCAAAAGGCTCATCTTGAGCTAACATCACTGCTTCTAAATGCTCTAAATAGTCTTGTTTGCTTGGCTCTACGATATACAATTCTATACCTAAAGATTCTGCCACCCTTTTAGCATATTCGCTTTCATCATTCTCTTTTAATGTGCTTTTGGCGTGAATGGCGACAAAATTATTTTTATTTGGATTAAATCTTGCAATGAGCGCATTCGTGCAGGAGCTATCCAACCCGCCACTTAAGCAACTTCCTATGGGGACATCACTTCTTAAGCGCAACTTAATGGAATCCTCTAAAAGCTTTCTTAAATGCTGTGCTGGATTCTGCGCGCAAATCTCTTGTGATGCAATCTTATAATAAAGCGATGTTTGAAAGTCAAGATTTTCTAAATCCACTACCAAATTTTGACTAGGATTCAAACGATAAATATCTTTGAAAAATGTCTCGTTTTTGTAACAATCCACATTCTCTCGCACGATAAAAGGAATCATTGCAGGAATATTTGCTTTTATGCTTTTTAAAAAGGGCAAAATCGCCTTGATTTCAGAGGCAAAAATAAATCTTTTGTCGTCTTTATAATAAAAAAATGGCTTCTCGCCAAATCTATCCCGACTGCAAAAAAGTTTATTTTTCGCCTTATCCAAAAGCGCAAATGCCCACATTCCATTGAAATACTCCACGCATTTCTCACCCCAAAAATCATAAGCACATAGCAACACTTCTGCATCGCCTTGTGTATGGAATCTATATCCTTGCAAATAGAGTTCTTCTCGTAATTCTTTGTAGTTGTAAATTTCTCCATTATAGACTAGAATATATTTATCTTTGTATTCCATAGGTTGGTTGGAACGCGAATCTAAGTCAATAATAGACAAGCGCGTATGCCCCAAAAGACACTGCTTATAGCATATAAAATCTTGAAAATCTGGTCCCCTGTGAGAAAGCAAAGAAAGTGCATTAGCAAATTTCTCTTTTGCTTCTCGTAAATCTCCCAAAGCTATTAATCCAACAATTCCACACATTACTATGCCTTATATCCACATTGACTTAATACTTCTTAAATGACATTCAAGCAATAAAAACCTCAATATTGACTCTCCTACCTCTATATATTCTTTATGCAAAATATAAACCCCACAACAAGGACACTTCCTACATACATCATTGCACTTTTAGGTTGTTCCAATATTAAGGGTTTTTATTTGCCCACCTTTTATAATATTTATCAATAAAATCAACAACAGCTTCACTGGCAGAACCAAAATTATAAGTTTCATTCTTGATATAATGCGCAATCATTGCTCTCCTTTCTTTGAGAAACTCTTGATCTTTTTTTAACCTATCAATATACTGCAATAAATCCTCATTATTATAAGCTTTTAAATGTAGCCTTTGTTCGTAAAAATTATCTTCAATATGGTAATTAGAGTGAAACCATTCAGAATTTGGCTCTAAAATAATTGACGGCTTACTTGTAATCAAAGGATATGTGTAAAGCAAAGA
>JALEPE010000071.1 GCA_022766795.1 Helicobacter sp. | reverse complement strand
CAACATTATGGATTGCTTTGTCATTCGCTTTGCTCATTCCTCGCAATGACAAAGACAATACAATATCACGCTCTTACATATCCTCTTCCTTTAACATTGCGCGCGATTCCTCTCGCACTCTATCCATTCCAATATAAAATTCCTTCATCATTGATAAAAATAAATATTTTCCTTGCGGTGTGGGATAGTAGTCTGCACCTTTTTTATAAATATTCCCACTTAAACGCAAAAAGGCAATCTCTTTAAACAAATCTTTCTCTAAAGTCGCCCCATACTGCTCTTTAAACCGCTTAGCACTTGCGATTCCACCAAAAAGCTCCACCATTAAACGATATTGCAGCTGCGCTTTCCTAGAATATTTGCGCTCTCTTGCAACGCTCATTTGCCCATTTTGAATCCTTTGCGCATATTCTTTGAGCGAAAAAGTATTAGCATATAATGTCCCATTCAAAAAACTAAAAGAGCCTGTTCCGATTCCAATATACTCATCATTATCCACGACATATTCATCAAAAATTTCACTGCCCTTATGCGAAAAAGCCCAGCTAGAAAGTTGTATGAAATCTTCGTTTAAAGTCTCAAGAATCTGTGTATAGAGTTGCGCCTCATTTTTCAAACTAACTTCCCCAATGGAACGTTTTAAAATGCTTTTAACAGAAGGCGAGGACATTAGTGGATAAGTGGTGATTTGATTGGGTTTTAGAGATTTTAGCAATTCCAAATCTTTTGCCAGCATTGCTTGCGTTTGGTTTGGAAAATTAAAGATTAAATCCACATTTAAAATAGGTAAAATCCCAATCGCATTAGCGAGTTTTGCATACACTTCCTCACCACTACCAAACTTCTCATAGCGTCCAATTTTCTTTAAGATTCCATCATCAAAACTCTGCACCCCCACAGACAACCTATCAATCCTACCCTTGAAAGACTCCAATATATCTTTTTGTAAATGGTTTGGGTCGGATTCGCAAGAAACCTCTTTGATATTAAAAAGTGATTTTGCTAAATCCAATGTTCTACACAATTCATCGGGCATTATGGAAGTCGTCCCCCCACCCACATAAACCGCGTTAAAGTCATAGCCCAGATTTTTTACCATTTGCATTTCTTTGCGTAGATTTTCAAAATATGCACGCGCTTTATTTGCATTAAACAAGAAGCGGTTAAACGAGCAGTAAGTGCAAAGTGTCGCACAAAAAGGAATGTGCATATAAAGTAAGTAGTTTTTAGATTCCGCTTCTTGCGCTTTAGGAAGCATTGTAAGATCGCTAGAATGCAAATGTAAATAGTTTTTTGTCGCATTGCGCATAATAAAATCCACAAGGGAAGTTGAAAAATTTTGCTGCATTCTTTAAACTAATCCTACTTGAAAATTAAAGGCGCAATTATAAGGGATATTGTTTAAAGTGCGATAAATAAGAGAAGCTAAAATAATGGCTTAAAGCACAAAGTGCTTTAAGCTACGCCATAATATCTAATTTATTAGGACTTTGCACACTTTGGCTTGAAGTTTGAGTTGGCTGTGGTTGGCTTGGTGCTTGTGTTTGTAGATTTTGCGCACCTTGCTGCATTCCACCAATAATAGAACTCATCAATGTTTCTTCGCTATCCATTGCTTTTTTAAGTGCGCTCAAATTTCCACTTGCCGCAATAGAACTGCTGTCAATACCAGAAATCATAATAGACTCCTTTCCTATGATTTATTATTCTCTTTTGCTAAAGAATAACGCATTATATATCGGCAAATTTTACAAAATACTAAAGCATAAAAATTTTATTTGTTTTATGTTTGTTAGAGATATTATAGGGATAATTTGCTAAAATTCCGAAATTTTGGCAAAAGGTGCAAACAATGAAAAAGTTTTTAAAAGTCTTAGGCGGCATTCTTATCGCGCTGATTTTAATAGTTGTCGGTGCGTTTTTTTGGCTATTTTCAAGCAGTGGAAATGCGTTTTTAAAAAACAAAATTACGCAAATTGCAAACGAACAAGCCCCCATTGGTTTAGAATTTACGCATTTTAAACTTGGTTTTAGTGATTATGCCTTTGCAATCACAGATAAGCAAAAGTCTCAAATTGCACTAAGCGGAGATTATTCTCTCTTTACGCTCAACACAAATGCAAAAATCAATGCAGTGGTGAAAGATTTAGCCCCCTATGAAACATTGCTTGGAATGAAGCTAAATGGTGGTGTTAGCATTAATGGAGATGTGGTTAAAAAATCTAACGATTTGGAAGTAAAGGCAGACATCAAAGCATTTAATAGCGCAATAGAAGCAGATGTAAGTTTGAAAGATTACAAGCCGAAGCGATTATTTATAACAAGCAAAGAAGGGATTAATGTAGAATCCCTACTGACATTTTTAAATCAACCAAAATATGCAAAGGGTAGAATCCTGCTCAATGCCGATATGGACATTTCAAATCTTGCCGCACCAAGTGGAGGATTTCAAATTGCGTCTAATGCAATTTCCCCCAATATCGCATTATTAGAAAAAACCTATGGCTTGCATTTACCCAATGACCCGCTCACACTCGCCATTAATGGAGAAGCAAAGGGCGATAGCATTGCCACAACATTACTTGCAAATGCAAGTTATTTAAATGTAAAATCACAAAATTTAAATGCAAGCTTAAAAGATTTTTCTACCAATGGCACCATTGTAGCAAGCACACAAAATATTGGCTTTAATACATTTATGCTAAAAACCCCACTAACAACGACATTAAACTTAAAATCAAGCACGATTTCTAATCAAGAAGCAACGCTTGCATTGCAAGCCGTATCAAACCCGATTCTAGCACATATTGCAATGCCAAATTACACACCAAAGACGATTCAAGTCAATGCAAAAGATTTAAGCTTACAAGAACTTTTAAAACTTGCTTCCAGCTATGTGGATACGCGCGCGTATGCGGTCAATGGTACGCTTAATTTAGATGCCGTAGTAGATAAAATCAATCTTAAAAATCTTAGCTACACCTTAAAAGGACAGCTTAATAGTGTAATTGAAAGTTTGCGATTCCAAGACTTAAATCTTGCACAGAATAATCATCTTAAAGCCGATATTAACGGAGATTCCAAAGCCTTAAAAGTCAATGCCAATAGTGATTTATTTGACTCTAGTTTAAATGCAAATGCGCAACTGCATAACAATGCTTTAAGTAGCGTGCGCGTAGATATAGAGCATTTAAATGTAGAAAAACTTGCGAAAATGCTACAATATGACGCACAAGGCACATTAAATGCTAAGGCGGATTTGAAAAACTTTAAAGATTCCAACTTTGACGGAACTTTTAGCGCGCAATCCCCAAGTATTACGCTTTCTAAAGCTACACTCAATGCACTAAGTGGAATGCACTTTAAAAAAGACTTAGCCTTTGCATTAGACGCGGAAGGAAAACTAAATGGCGGCAATGGTAATGCAACACTAACGTTGAAGGGAGATTCCTTAAATGCGGAAATTAAAAATGCAAAAATCAATCTTGCCAAAAATGCCTATTCTGCGGATTTTAACTTCAACACCAAAGAAATTGCTAATATTAACCCCCTAGACTTAAAACTAAAAGGCGCACTTAGCTTAAATGGTAGCGTAGCTTTAGCCAATAATAAGCCTAGCCTATCTTTGCAAAATAGAGATTTTGGAGAGCTAGACGCGGTTTTAAAAGATGAAAAGCTGTTAGTTAAAGCTAACAACATAGATATAAAAAAAATAGCTACATTTATGGACTATGAAAAAATTCTAAAAGGTGGAATCGCAAATTTAAATGTGGATTTACCTATTAAAGGCGATGACGCAAAGACAATCATTCAAAACCTAAATGGAACCGCAGAGCTAAACGCGCACGATTTAGAGATTTATAGCCTTGATATTGACGCATTAGCAAGAAGCTACGAAAACGCCAATAGCGTAAATTTACTAGATATAGGAGCGTTTGTGCTTGCAGGACCTCTAGGGCTTGCCGCAACAAAAGGCACAGATGTAGGCTCGCTTGGATTAAATTCACTTGTAAATACTAAAAGCGTGATTAAAAACTTACGCGCACAATTTACACTTAAAAATGGAATCGCAAATGCAAGCGATGTCGCTTTTGTAACTGGTAAAACAAGAATCGCAGCAAAAGGCGCGATAAATCTTAATAACAACGCATTTAATAACTTTGAAATTGCCTTGCTAGAGGCTAATAATTGCGCGAAATATTCTCAAAAAATCAAAGGCACATTAGATAAGCCCGATATTGAAACAACTGCTGCCACCGTGCAAACAGCAGTAAATCTAGCTAATTCTCTGCTTGGCAAACTCACAAAGGGTTCCAAGACAATCGCAACGCCTGTGCTTGGCAAACAAGAGGAAAAATGCGTGCCATTCTATCACGGAAGCGTGAAGCACCCTACCAAATAAAGCCATAAAATATGAGAGATTCTATCGCGCTTTATCGCTTAATTTTGACGCAATTCCACAGCCTAGAGGCGAAAGTCCTCATTGCTGGAATCGCATTACTTGTAGGATACGGCATTGCGATTCTTGCGTGTATGCTATTGCAAAATGGTATCAGCGATAAACTTCTAAGTATTGCGCTAAGCTCGTTAATCTTTGGACGTGCTGCTGGAATCTCGCTAGCCCTCGCACTAGAATTTGATATGCTTTGGGCAACTCTCATTAATATTTATATTGAAAACACAATGGTGCTAATCCTATACCCGCTTTTTGTATGGAGCATTGAAGGAATTAGCACTTTTAAAAGAGCGGGTAAATTCTTTGATTCCATTAATAGAATGGCACAAAAATACGAAAAGCCTCTACAACGCTATGGAATCTTAGGCTTATTTGTGTTTGTTTGGTTGCCCTTTTGGATGACAGGACCCATTGTTGGCGCGGCGATTGGTTACTTTATGCGTCTTAAACTTTGGCTAAACTTACTTGTCGTGCTAAGTGGGACAAATATTGCAATTCTTTGCTGGGCTTATGTTTTATCCCATTTGGATTCTAAACTCAAATATTTTGGGCAAAATACAATGTGGATTCTACTTGGAATCTTTATTAGTCTAGCGATTTTTGGCACATTGTTTGCTAAAATTAGACAAAAACTCAAGCAAAAAGGACAAAAATGCGATTAATTTCTTGGAATGTTAATGGATTACGTGCGTGTATGCAAAAGGGTTTTATGGACTTTTTTAGCACCATAGACGCGGATATTTTTTGTATCCAAGAATCCAAAATGCAACGCGAACAATCCGAATTTCATTTTCCAAACTATCAAGAATATTGGAATTGTGCGGAGAAAAAGGGCTATTCTGGCGTGGTAATTTTTAGCAAAACAAAACCTTTAAGTGTGGATTATGATATGGGGATTGCCCACCACGATAAAGAAGGACGCATTATTACTGCCGAATATAATGACTTTTATTTAGTCAATGTCTATACACCAAATTCCAAGCGCGAATTAGAGAGGCTAGATTATCGTATGGAATGGGAAGATGACTTTTTGCAATTCTTAAAAAGCCTAGAATCTAAAAAACCCGTCATTATCTGCGGAGATTTAAATGTAGCCCACCAAGAAATTGATTTAAAAAACCCTAAAAGCAATCGCAGAAATGCCGGCTTCACCGATGAAGAACGCGCAAAAATGACCGCATTATTAAACGCTGGTTTTACCGATACTTTTCGGCATTTTTATCCCGATAAGGAGGGTGCATATAGTTGGTGGAGTTATATGGGCAAAGCGCGCGCAAATAACACGGGGTGGCGGATTGACTACTTCTTATGCTCCAATGCGCTAGATTCTAAGCTCATTGACGCAAAAATTTATCCCGAGATTCTAGGGAGCGACCATTGTCCTGTGGGGTTAGAAATTAATGCAAATTGATATAGATAACCAAACAGATTTTACGCCTAATAATATGCTTATAGAGCAATTAGAATCGCTATTTGCCTATGTTTTAGAATCGCTAAATCTTAGGCAAAAACAATGCGAATTATTGCTCGTTAATAACGATAAAATCGCGGAATTAAACGCCGAGTTTCGCTCCATTAATGCACCCACTGATGTGCTTTCATTTCCATTAGAATCAGACTTTAGCCCATTTCTAGGTAGCGTGGTGATTTCTCTTGACTACGCTAAAGAAATTGCGCAAAAGCTAAACCACAGCGTAGAAAACGAAATTGCCCTCCTATTTATACACGGAATCTTACATTTAGTGGGCTTTGACCACGAAGTGGATTGCGGGGAGCAACGCGCAATGGAATCGCAAATTGTAGAACATTTCAAACTCCCAAAAAGTCTCATCATAAGGCAAGAAGAATGCTAGGCAAAACCCATATCACTCTAGGACTTGGACTAGGCGCACTTAGCGCAACTGCGTTTTCTGTGATGACGCACACCACATTTAACGCGTTAGATTTAAGTATTTTTTATGGCGCGGTAACGCTAGGCGCATTGCTTCCAGATATTGATGAGCCAAACTCAACCATTGGCAAAAAAACGCTTGGAATCTCCAATGCCATTAAAACCTTTTGCGGACACAGAGGCTTGACACATAGCCTTATTTTTATCGCTCTACTTGGGGTTTTATTAATGTTCATTTGCGCTTTTTTGGGCGAGAGTTTGCGCGAGATTCCACTCATTTCAAGCTATGTAGAAGTTACAAATCTACAAGGCGACAATATAGAAATTTTTGCCTTTGGATTAGTGCTCGGGTGCATATTTCACCTTATAGGCGATATGCTAACCATTAGCGGAGTGCCATTGCTCCTACCCTTTAGCACAAAACCCTATCATATTTTTCCACCTTTTTTGCGTTTCAAAACCGGTAGCGTTTGGGATTACGCCGTAGGAGGTGCTGGGGCATTGATCTTTGGGGCTTTAAATTTACAATTCTTTGGAATTTAATATGCGTGGCAAGATTCTACTGTTAGAAGACGATATGGCATTACAGGAGATTATCGCAGAATGCCTTGTAGAAGAAGGCTACAATGTGGAATGCTTTGATAATGGGCTAGAAGCCGTCAATGCCGCATATGAACAAGAATTTGATTTATTGTTGCTAGATGTAATGGTTGCTGGAGAAAGCGGGTTTGAAGCCTTGCGTGAGATTAGAGAGAGCGGCAAAGATACGCCTGCAATTTTTATCACCGCGCTAAATTCCCTCAAAGATGTTGAAATAGGTTTCAAATCGGGTTGCGATGATTACTTGCGCAAGCCCTTTGAACTCTCCGAATTACTCTTGCGTATTGAGGTTTTGTTAAAGCGCACGCAAAAGCATTGTGTTGTTGATTTTGGCAATGGATATTGCTTTGATAGCGCAACAGAAATTTTATATTTTAATAACCAAATACAGAATCTCCCCGCAAAAGAGCGTGAATTGCTGAAAATTTTATTAAAGCACCAAGGGCAGTTTGTGCCACTAGAGCAACTCTATACGAGCCTTTGGGGATATGATGAGATTCCAAGTGAGCAAGCCTTGCGCGTATATGTAAAAAACCTTCGTCACATTGTGGGTAAAGAGCGCATTCTAACAAGACGCGGCGAGGGATATTGCTACACCCCCTAAAGGAATCCAATGGACATTAGCAAAAAAACCGCCCTTAGAATTTTAACTCTTTATGTGCTGACAAGCTTCATATTTCTCACATTGGTTTTCTATGGTTGGTATGCAACAAAGAGGGATTTTATCATTAAATCACATATTAATGGAATGCGCGATTTAACACACACCTTAATGGTGTATTTGTATGAATCTAGCCAAGAGACACAAAAAGAAGCGCACGCCATTATGCAAACAGAAATCCCCTTTATGCTCGTTAAAGGCAATGGTGAAATATTATTAAGCACTCTCAAGCACATAGAGACTCCAAAGCAAGTCCAAGAGATTTTAGATACACAAGAATGGATACAATCACACAAGCATAGAAATATTAGAGAAAAAGTCATACAAACCAATGACGGATTATATTATATCACGCAACGTTTAGGCGGGAGATTTTGGCATTTAATCCAGCAAAACTTTGCACGCGCATTATTGCGCGGTGATGAGGTATTTTTGGTTGTATATTCTAAGGGTTTTCAAAGCGAGTTAAATGCGCTATTGGGAGTGATTTTTGTAAGTTTTTTTGCCGCACTTCTTGCTATTAGCATCATTGCATATTTTTTGGTGCTATTAAGTTTAGAGCCTTTGCGTGAGAAAATCACACATTTAAATGCGTTTATTAAAGATTCCACCCACGAAATCAATACGCCAATAAGCGTGATTTTAATGAGTATTGAGCGCATTAGCCCCCAAACACTAGATTCCAAACAAATACAAAAATTTGAGCGCATTAAACTTGCAGCAAAAACATTGGAGCAAATCTACCAAGACTTACTTTTTTATACCTTTGAAGAAGCAAAGGATTCCAAGTTAGAGGAAATTCATCTCGCAACACTCATCAAAGAGAGACTAGAATATTTCAAGCCATTTTTTACACAAAAAAATATTGCCATAACATTTAACATTATAGAAAACACAGAATCGCATTTAAAGGCAAACACGAGCAGGATCGTGCGCGTGGTGGATAATCTACTAGACAATGCGCTAAAATACACACAAAATGGTGGTTGCGTTACAATCACCTTAGGCGAACGATTCTTAAATCTACAAGACAATGGCTGCGGAATCGCAAAAGAACATTTGGATAAAATTTTCACCCGCTACTACCGCGCCAATAGCAATCAAGGCGGATTTGGAATCGGACTTGCCCTTGCAAAACAGATTTGCACCTTATATGGAATCTCACTCGCTTGCCACAGCATTTTAGGAAAAGGTAGCACATTTACATTAAAGTGGTAAAGTTGGAATATAATTTGCTTAACTCTTTGCAAAATACTTTTTAGATAAAGGATTGCAAATGTTAAGATCTCTTTGGTCAGGTGTCAGCGGTATGCAAGCACACCAAATTGCATTAGATGTTGAATCACACAACATCGCCAATGTTAATACAAACGGCTTCAAATATTCTCGTGCGGATTTTTCTACAATGGTAAGCCAAACACGTCGTGGTGCTACGATTCCATATGCTGGGTATGGCGGTGTGAATGATTATTCCGTAGGACTTGGAACAGGGATTGAAACAACTACAAAAGTATTCTCACAAGGCTCTATGCAAAATACAGATAGAAAATCAGACTTAGCCCTAAGCGGAAATGGTATGTTTGTCGTCAGCAACAATGGTGGATATACAAATATGTATTCCCGTGATGGTGCATTTATGTTTGACGCGGTAGGAAATTTCGTCAATACAAGCGGATTAATCGTGCAAGGCTGGGTAAGAGACTTATCTAAGCTTGGGTGTGCGTGCGGAGGCGATACACAAAATCGCGTGGATTCCACAGGACCAGTCGGAAATATCCAAATTGACCCACGTTTAACAATCCCTGCTAAAAAAACAAGCAATGTGCAAGGAAACATCAACCTAACAAGCGGCAATAAGACAACCAATACAACCTGCCCTAGCCCACTAGATAGCTCTGCGGCAAACAACTATATTGCAGGCGGATTAGATAACATATATTATGATACAAACGATAAACAATTAGAAGTCGAACAGGATATGGGCGTAATGTTTAATGACGCCGGGGAGGCAATGCGACTCCAAGAGGGACAAGGAATATGGGTAAGCTACCAAACCGCAACTTCTAAGCGCATTAGGATAAACGACAACCTTGCAAACGACGTTACAACCACCATTAACATCAATGGAGTAGATATTATTTGGACTAACAATAAAGACACTTCTGGCTCTTCTCACCTGCTTAAAGCACAAGTAGAGATTAACAAATACAAAGACAAAACAGGTGTAGAAGCCCTAACTCAAAATGGAAGGTTGATTTTACAAAACCTTAACCAACTAGATGGCGATGGCTCTAATAAAAATATCCGCTTGAGGATTGGAGATGGAGCAGGTGGTGGTAATGTAGGTATCTTTCGTGATGGTGGTTTAGAAGATGCTGCAGGAAATCTTCTTGGTGGAAACAACGTCAACGCCCCAGAACGATGGAATCAAACCGTAACCACCGCCTTTAATTACAAATACACTACACAAACTGACGCAGATTCCGCCTCTGGACAATTCCGCACCACAGAAGATTTGCGCGCAGTAATGCAACAAGATGCAAACAAAGTTAAAGCCTTTGGTGGAGATTCTACGGCTGCGGCTAATGGTATAGCTGCTGGTTTTAAACAAAGCAACTATAGCGTAAGCGTGAAGTTAAACAACACAGGGCAATTTGAAATTAACAATAAAAATGATGGACTAAATACAACAAATACTTGGGTAAATGGTGGTTCAGCTTATGATAATCTTAATATTTTTGTTTCTGCTTACAATGACGCGCTCAATACAACCAATGTGCTTTTCAAAAACACAATGAAAGGTATGAATACAGGTGTGCTTGTAGAGGGTGGAAATGTTACAACCACAGGCGGTTTAAGAATGGCGCGCTATGCACAAACGCTTGATATTTATGATAGTTTAGGCAATAAACACGAATTTAGCCTAGAATTTACCAAGATTATGAACAACCAATGGAGCTTCCGCGTGATTGTGCCAGAACCTGCGGAATTAATCGGCGGGACACCACAGCGTCTAAATATTCTAGAGGGTGGCAATGTAACCTTCGGGGAGCGGGGAGAATTGTTAGGATTCAACCCTTCAACAATTCAGTTTAAACCCAACAACGGCGCGGAATTCCCACAAGCCATTAACCTAGACTTCGGAACAGGGGGAGGGTTTGACGGATTAACAAGCACCGCCAAAGAATCCCAAGCCAATAGCGTAACTGGAGACGGCTACGCTTCAGGAATGCTAAAAAGCTATTACTTTGACGCGACAGGAACGATGATAGGAGAATTTGATAATGGTATCCCTCTAGCTTTAGCACAAGTGGCAGTAGCGACATTTGCCAACTATGAGGGCTTACAAGAGAGCGGAAGCAATCTCTATGCGGAATCTCCAAACTCTGGCAATCCAACAATTGGAACAGCAGGAACAGGAGGAAGAGCAAGCATTGAAGCCTCTAAGCTAGAGATGAGTAACACCGACTT
>JALEPE010000034.1 GCA_022766795.1 Helicobacter sp. | reverse complement strand
TAAAGATGTCATTGCGATGGATATAGGAAGCGTTGTGGAATTAAATCAACTTGCTAATGACCCGCTAGAAGTGTTGGTGGATGATAAAGTGATTGCTAAAGGCGAAGTTGTCATCGTAGATGGAAACTTTGGAATCCAAATTACCGAAATTGCACCCAAAAAAGACAGAATTGAGCAGTTATTATAAGGTGATTTTATGATTTTTAGTTCTTATGTATTTATCTTTGCTTTTTTGCCTGCGGTGCTTTTGGGGTTCTATGCGCTTAGGATTTTCGGGCAAAATACATTAGCAAAGGTGTTTTTGCTCCTTGGCAGTTTGTTTTTCTATGCCTTTTGGGAAGTGAAATATCTTGCGATTCTACTTTTTTCTATTATCGTTAATTATGGAATTGCAACATATATGTTAAAACAATACGCCCGCAATTTCGGGGGGGGGTGAATCCCGCTTAACCCTTGTCTTGCTGTGGTGTGGAATCCTTTTTAATCTCGCATTGCTGGGATTCTTTAAATATACTGATTTCTTTTTAGAAAATTTTAATCTCATTGCTAATCTTTTGAATTTTAATTTTAATATCCCTTTACCACATATCGTGCTACCTTTAGCAATTTCGTTTTTTACATTTCAGCAAATTGCCTTTTTGGTGGATTGCTACAAGAGAATTGATGTAAAAGATTTAGAGGGGAATCGCGATTCTATTTTTGCTAGAAATTTTAAAATTGATTTCTTGGACTATTGCTTGTTTGTTAGTTTTTTCCCGCAATTAATCGCTGGTCCTATTGTGCATCATAAAGAGATGATGCCACAATTTAAAGTTCTTTTTCAAAATAATGCAATGCAGTGGGATAAAATTTCTAAAGGCGTGTTTATATTCTCTATAGGATTTTTCAAAAAAGTCTGTATCGCAGATAACTTTGCTAAATGGGCTAATAATGGGTTTAGTGTAGTAGAAAAGGGTGGGTTTTTAAACATCTTTGAATCTTGGGCGACTTCTTTGTCCTATACTTTTCAGCTTTATTTTGATTTCAGCGGATATTGCGATATGGCAATGGGTTTGGGTTTGTTGTTTGGAATCCTTTTGCCGATTAACTTTAATTCTCCCTACCAATCTTTAAATATTGCAGATTTTTGGCGTAGGTGGCATATCACGCTTGGAAGATTTTTAAAAGACTATCTTTATATTCCTTTAGGGGGCAATCGTGGTTCTAAATTGCTGACTTTAAGGAATCTTTTTATTGTCGCATTTTTAAGCGGAATCTGGCACGGCGCAGGTTGGGGATTTGTCATTTGGGGAATCTTGCACGGGCTAGCAATCTGTGCGCATAGACTCTATGGGTATGCTTTGGAATCTTTTAATATAAGGGCAAATGCATTTTTGCAAAGTCGTTTTTATAAAGTGCTATGCTGGATTGTTACTTTTAATTTTTTAAATATGACTTGGGTGTTTTTTAGGGCGGAAAATTTACAGGGCGCGTTAAATTTATTGCAAGGAATGTTTGGGATTGTTTGGGTGGAGTTGCCTGCGAAAATAGCACCTATGCTTTTAGCAAACATTGAAATGTTAATTTACCTTGTTTTAGCCTTTGTGCTTGTTTTATTCTTTTCTAGTTCTGTTCAAAAGTTAGATTCCTTTAAGCCGAGCCTAAAGCAAGCCGTATTGACTGGAATCTTATTTTATGCTGCGTTGGTTTCACTAGCGATTATGCCTTATACAGAATTCATTTATTTTAATTTTTAGGAATGAAAATGTCTTATAAAAAATATTTGTTTTTAGCGTTTGTGATTCCGCTGCCTTTTTTGCTTGCATATATTATTTTATTGTATGTCTATGACCCTTTGCAGATTTACCATAAGCCCTATTTTAGAGAGACAACATTTTTTAATAATATGCGTATGCAGGATAAAGGGATTATTGCTTATTATGATTTTGATTCTTTTATGATGGGAAGTTCTATGTTAATGGGCTCTTCTTCTAAGGAAGCGACAGAAAAATTAGGAGATAAATGGATAAATATCGCTCTAAATGGTTCAAGATTCAATGAAAGGGCTGTTGTATTGGATTATCTTTTTAAGCATAAAAATCCAAAATCTATTCTCTATACTTTAGACGGCATTATGCTTTTAAGCACATTAGAAAAAGACACCAAAACATTTGATTATCTTTACGATGAAAATCCCTTTGATGACTTTAAGACATATATTAATATTAGGTTTTTAAAGTGCGCTCTTACATTTTCAAAGCAACAAGAATGCGTAGGAGAATACACAGATATTCACGCATTAAATTCCATTAAAAATTCACCAACAATGAAACTTTTTGGAGGATTTGAAAAATGGATTCAATACAGAGATGACCCACGCATTAAGGAGGTTGTAGATGTTTTGGGTGCGATTGATGCCTTACCTCCATTTCAGCCTATCCAACAAACTTTTGATATAAAACCTGTCATAGAACATCTTGATAAACATTTTGTGCGTTTTGTTAAAGATAACCCCAAAACACAATTTCATATTATTTTACCAACTTATTCACGGCTTAGTTACAGGCTAAGCCCCCCACAAAATTTTTATGCTTGGGCGCAAATTATTTCCTATTTTATCTCTTATTGCGAGCAATTTGGCAATGTAAAGTTTTATGGTTTTGACCATTTGGACTATGCGGATAATATTGCAAACTATAATGACTTATACCATTATCATTACAATCTTAATTCTTTCCAACTTGACGCAATCGCACAAAACGCATTTATTTTAAATTCACAAAATATCGTGCCTTATTTAAGGTTTATGGAGCAAAAAATTATGCAATATGATGCTAAACCACTTCTTGATATGATAAAATCTTATAAAAATCAGTAATTGCCCTAGATTGCTAAGCAAAGTTGATATGGATTTACATTTAAGCCTTTTTGGCTACAATTGCACCTATGGACGAGAGAATTCAAACATTTATTACAAGGGAAAAAGTTTTAGCCCTAAGTGTGATAGAATGCGATTCCAATCAAGGCGAAATCGCAACCGATAAGGGATTGCGCGTATATGGGGCGAGCTGCTATTATGCGTTTTTTGTGCCAAATTTGAGCTTATGTTTTAAAAGTGCATTGGATTCTAAACATATCCAGCTTGCGAGGCGAAACCCCAATGTTAGCGTGATTATCGCTAAAGATTCTCGTGTTTTGGGTAATATTCAAGGTGTGCAAATCCAAGCGCGATTCCGCGATTCTACACAAGAGGAGGAGAGGGCATATTATGCGCGCTTCCCATTTGCTAAGCTTGGTGGCGGAGCGGTATTTGCATTAGATATTTGCTTTGCGAAATATACAGACAATAGGCTTTTATTGCAAGAAAAATTAACATATATTAAGGATTAGTATGCGAAAAGTTTTACTGCTAATGAGCGGCGGAGTGGATTCTAGTTATTGTGCGTATCT
>JALEPE010000078.1 GCA_022766795.1 Helicobacter sp. | reverse complement strand
AAAAAATATTTGTCTTCAAAATAGAATTGATTACATCGAAAGACATCATAATCCTCAGGCATTCTTGTGTAATCAATATTTCCAAGTGAAGGTCCATTGCCAGCTACTATGAGTTTATCCTTTGTGCGATTGAATGTTTTTAGAATCTCATTTTTCATACTTCGCATGGCTTTGTCCTTAGGAATATAAATTAATAATTGCGTGAGATCTAAAAAAGTTTAGAATCTCCCCTATTGGGTTATTTTTTATAACCATATTTTTTCTTGAGGTGGTGGGGGGGGGGTAGATAACTTTCTTTTTATGTAAGTTTTTACGTGTCTTGGTAGTGAGAGTAAGTCACTCATGAGTTTGATATAAAAATTATTTCTAGGATGTAAGGCGATATATCTAGGAATCTCATCAGTTTTTTCCAGATGATTGAGGGCATTTTGATCTATTTTTTGTAGCAATGTTTTGTAGTAGTGAGGAAAGACTTTGCTAGCAGGTATGCAAATATCCTTGATGGTTTCTGATGGTTTTGTCTTGAGAATGTTTGAATCTAAAGTCGATTGTGTTTGCGGTGCAAGGGATACAATATTGCTTATTGCAGAATTTGGCACGAGAGAATAAAACTTGACACCCAATGAGATAAGTAACCTAAGTAGAGATATATCACATTCTTTGCTATGCCAGTTTGCTATATCAGAATTGTCAAACTCCGGAATAATTGTGTATAAATTTTTCTTGACAGAATTATCAAACACATAGGTTTTGTTGTCTTCATAAAAGTCAATACCTGCTATATAAATTTCTTTATATCCGAGAATCGCACCAATAGCACAGGCATAAAATCCGCTGGTGATAAATTTGTCGTTATAGATCCATTGCTCCATTACAAAATCTTTTATTATTTTGTGCTGCCTGATAATATCTACACCGCAAATAGCAAGAGGGAATAATTCATGGAAACATTTTCCTAGTAATGGCTCAAGAACAAAAGAAGCATTGCTAGAGATAATATGCTCTATCTGGTAATCACCATTTCTTAGCAAATGTTTGTATGTGTAATATTGGTAGTAAAACATAGCTGCTGTTGCAAAAAATGCCTTGACTTTTTTGCCCAAAAAATATTTGTCTTCAAAATAGAATTGATTACATCGAAAGACATCATAATCCTCAGGCATTCTTGTGTAATCAATATTTCCAAGTGAAGGTCCATTGCCAGCTACTATGAGTTTATCCTTTGTGCGATTGAATGTTTTGAGAATCTCATTTTTTTGCATGGCTTTGTCCTTGAAAGAGAAGCAATAATACGGATTTGGGTATTTGGATTTTTGAAGTGTATAAACACTTGCCTGATGGTTTGCTTAAGTAAAGCTTAAAGTCATGTTAATTTGGCGATGGAGTGCTTATCCTTAATATCAAGCACTCTAAGCAAGAATTAGTTTAGCTGCCCTCTTTTTGGCAATAAGCAGCCAACGATAAATACAATACACATCATAACTGCTATATAAATAAAAAAGTGATTTTCATATCCTGCATTTTTAAACTGTAACGCAACATAGGGAGCAGAGCCCCCAAAGATGGCATTTGGTATGGCATATCCAAAGCCTGTGCCAAGAGCTCTTACATGCTCTGGAAAAAGCTTTGCCTTAAAGATTCCAGCTACAGAAGTATAAAAACTCAGAATCACAAAAAGTGCAAGGACAATAAGAAAGATGACATAGGTATTAGGAGCTTGCTTAAGAAGCATAAACAAGGGATAGATTCCCACAAATGCACTGACTGAAAATATAAGCAAGAATCTCTTGTGCCCAACCTTATCTCCCAAATATCCGAAAAGTGGCTGCATAAGCATGAGTACAAACAAAGCCACGAGCATAATGTTGTTAGAAAGTGTTTTGTCAATCCCAGCAGTATTGACCATAAAGGTTTTTATGTATGTTGTGATTGTATAAAACGCTAGTGATCCACCTGCTGTGATACCTATCACAAACAAAAATGATTTCCACGAAGCAAGCAGCGCCTTGAATGTGCCTCTATCTTCGTGTTTATGAAGCTCATGAGCGCTCTCACTCATAATACTTCGTATAAGCAGCGATCCAAGGGCTAAAAATCCTCCAACCACAAACAAAATCCGCCAAGCATATTCATGCATTTCCTCATCGCTAAAGATCAAAAGCATAATGCTAATGCTTGCTACAGCTAGCAGTTGTCCGCCTATGAGTGTCACATACTGGAATGATGAGTAAAATCCTCTTTTGCCTTCTGTTGCGAGTTCGCTGAGATAAGTCGCAGCAATTCCATATTCTCCACCTACACTCAAACCCTGAATCAATCTGGCAACCAGTAGCAATACAATCGCAAGATCGCCAATTGATTCTCGGCTAGGAAGGGCTGCTATCATGAAGGAACCAACCGCCATAAGAATCACTGAAAATACCATAGATGACTTCCTGCCTATCTTGTCTGCCAATGAGCCAAAAACATAGCTGCCAACAGGTCGCATCAAGAAACCTAGTGCAAATATTCCAAATGCGCTGATTTGCTGGATGGTAGGATTTGTAGAATCTGAGAAGTTGTGTGCAAAATACACAGCACTAAAAGCATAGATATAAAAGTCAAACCATTCCACCAAATTCCCGCTGCTTGCAGCAATAATAGAGCGGATTCTGTTTGTGGTGGATAGCTGTTTGGTGTCTTGCATTAGTTTTTGCTCTTATCTACGAGCTTATTTGCACCAATCCAAGGCATCATTTCTCGTAGTCTTTGTCCGACTTTTTCTATGGGATGGTTTGCAAGATTTTTACGCTCAGCATTCATTCTGGCATATCCACCCTTGCGCTCCAGAATAAAATCTTTAGCAAATCTTCCACCTTGTATGTCGCTAAGAATCTCTTTCATTGCTTTTTTGGACTGCTCATTTATTACGCGAGGTCCGCTTATCATATCGCCGTACTCTGCAGTGTTAGAGATGGAGTAGCGCATATTTGCTAGTCCGCCTTCATACATGAGATCTACAATCAGCTTGAGCTCGTGTAAGCATTCAAAATACGCCATCTCTTCGGGATAGCCCGCCTCAACCAATGTCTCAAACCCAGCTTTTACAAGGCTGCTTACTCCGCCACAAAGCACAGCTTGCTCGCCAAAGAGATCGGTTTCTGTCTCGTCTTTGAAGGTTGTTTCTATGATACCGCTTCGTCCTCCGCCAATAGCACATGCATAGCTTAGAGCGATGGATTTTGCATCGCCCTTGCTTGTGTCTTGCTCTACTGCGATGAGATCTGGTATGCCTCCACCGCGTACAAACTCGCTTCTTACAGTATGACCCGGGGCTTTAGGAGCGATCATGATCACACCCACGCCTTGTGGAGCTTTTATCTGTCCAAAATGCACATTAAAGCCATGGCCAAAGGCGATGATTTTATCTTCGCTTAAATACGGGGCGATGTCAGATTCAAACACATCAGCTTGCAACTCATCAGGTATGAGAATCATCACAATATCCGCAAGCTTTGTAGCCTCGCTCACTTCTAGGACCTTAAAGCCCTTTGCCTCAGCTTTTCCCCAGCTTGAGCCGTTTTTATAAAGCCCTATGATGACATCAACGCCAGAATCTCGCAGATTCTCTGCGTGTGCGTGTCCTTGAGAGCCAAAGCCAATAATTGCAACTTTTTTCTTTTTGATAAGCCCCAAATCGCAATCTTTGTCATAATAAACTTTTAATGCCATTTTTTGCCCTTTTTTAAGTAAAATATAAGGTTTTGATTATATTGCATTTTTCCTTAGCGCATACTTTTCTCTGCAAAAATCACTGCTAAATTTACAAAGCCTTGTGCAAAAAGTTTAAAAAATGCTAAAATGCGTCAAAATATTTGTCAAGGGGTTGCTATGTTTGAACGCATTGATGGAATCTTGCGTGAGATTGAAGAAGCGCAAGCGGAGATTGAGCTACTTTTAGGAATGGCTAAAATTTCCTTTGTAGATTACATTATGATTAAACGTGGGGCGCAAGACGCTCCAGAAGAACTTGGTGTGTGGAATATCCAGCAAATTGATAATGAAGTTTCACGTCTAAGAGACGCGATTGACACGCTCAATAAAATCAAAAAAGAGGTTTTGACTTGGTAAAGCCCTACATTATAAATTGATTTAAGGAGTATTAAATGGCGGAATTTGGACATAATTTTGGAATGACTGCAAATTGGCCTGTGTAGGTTGAATTCGTAGAATTAATGAAAAACGATGAACACTTTGAATAGAGATTGCGTAAGCTTATTAGCGGATTGGATAAGGATAGTGTGGAAACAGTATATCGTATAATTTCTAGGCTAAGAGCGTCAATCTCTAACCAAACCTATTTAATAAAAGATTTAAACAAATAAGAGATAAATGTTTTAAATCAACATCACAGCGAATTTTATCCAAATATATTTGAAGTGATTCCAGGGAAAAATACTATTATAATGGATATTATTTACCTGCAAATAAATTTGCGACATATGTATTTTGGGATCATTTAGGGTTAAAAAGAAAAGGTGTTGTTGCAGACAAGGATTTAAATGCAGAAGCGAATGCAAGCCCAAACAATAAACAAAAGGAAACAATTACCCCCCCCCCCCGAAAAAGCTCAAGAGACTAAAGGATATATAAGCAATTTAGAAGCATTAAAAAATAAAGATATTATTGATGTGGGAGCCTATATTGGTGATAGCGCGCTCATATTATTAGAATATACCAATAAAAAAGTTTATGCTTTTGAAGCTATTTTGCTACATTACAAACTAATGTTAGAAACAATCAAACAAAACAATGCAACGCGTATAGTTCCTGTCTATAAAGGACTTGGAGCAAAATCAAGCAAAGAGCGTATTTGTATCGCCGATGGGGGTTCTAGTATTGTGTTAGCCAATAGCACAGAATACGAAGAAATAGATATTATCACTTTAGATTCTTATGTCAAAGCCAATAAAATTAAAGTTGGTTTCATTAAAGTTGATATTGAAGGCTTTGAACAAGAGTTTTTAAAAGGCGCGAAGGAAACAATAAAATCTCAAAAGCCTGCTATGGCTATTAGTTTATATCACAGTTATAGCGATTTTTTTGATATTAAACCCCTTTTGGAATCTTGGAATTTAGGATATAGATTTAAAATTGGCAAACCAATAGATCATAATGTGAGTGCCGAATGCGTATTATTTTGTGAGGTTGTATAATTTTGTATTGCTCAACAAGATAGATTCCATCTTTTGGGAAACTAACGCAAATCTATAATCTAAACTGCCATTGCAAAAAATTTAAAAATTTTCGTGGTGGGCATTACGCAAATCTTAACCAATACTTACGCATCTATAACTTTGGCTACTTTTAAAGATTCCATATTATAGATTGCGTCAGGCAAAAACCCTTACAATAACGCAATGGAATCCCTAAAGCAGTTCAAACCTATAGATTGCTTCGTCTTACTGCATTTGCCAATGACACAAAGCAAACCATCTTGTTATTTGCTCCGCTCATTCCTTGCAAGGACGTAGTGGGAGACGCAAAAGCGCATTCAAGTAGAATCCAAGCTTTAGCTTAAACTCACCATAGGAATAATAGTCGGATACCGCTTGGTTTTCTTAAACATTAACTTCCTAAGTGCGTTTCTGATTTCATTCTCCATAGCTTTTTGGCTATTGTATAGCTCTGTTTTGCAATTTTTCACAAAAAGACTGAAAAACTCTTCAATCTCTTTGTTAAACGCCATTGTGTCTTTGTTTGCAATAATTCCCATACTCTGAATGCGTGGCTTAGAAAGCAGAGAAGCTTTTGCCTTGCTTAGCTCCAAATACACAATCAAGATTCCATTTTCTGCTAGATTTTGCCTATCTAAAATCACATCATTAGCAATCGTGGTATTCACTTGGTTGTCAATATAGGTTTTGCCTGTCTTGACACTGCGCACCTTGCGCAAGTAATTGTGCGCAATCTCCATTTGGTCGCCATCTTCCATAAGATAAATATTGCGCTCCTCCACGCCACAGCTCATCGCAGTTTCTTTGTGTTTTAAAATGTGGTTATACTCTCCATGCACCGGCAAAAAGAATTTTGGCTTCACGAGGCGTAGCATAAGCTTTTGCTCCTCTTGCGCTGCGTGTCCGCTCGTGTGAATCTCGCTAAAGTCTTGATAATAAACTTTCGCTCCCGCCTTGTTAAGAAAATTTAGGATATTAGAGACAGAACCCTCATTGCCCGGAATCGCTTTAGCCGACAAAATAATCGTATCGCTAGGCTTAATCTTGATATGGCGGTGTTCATCTGTTGCCATACGATAGAGCGCACTCATCGTCTCGCCCTGCGAACCTGTGGTAACAATTAACACTTCTTCATCGGCATATTTTGCCACCTCGTGCGCTTCAATAAAAATATTTTGCGGCAAATCAATATAGCCCAAAGTTCTCGCAATCTCTAAGTTTTTCTCCATTGAACGCCCAATTACCGCGACTTTGCGCCCATATTTAATGCCGTGGTCAATCGCTTGATACACGCGGTGGATATTGGAGCTAAATGTGCTCATAATCACGCGTCCTTTTGCGCGGGAGAAAAGTAAATCAAAAGCGGGTCCCACACTTGCTTCGCTAGGTGTGTAGCCACTTTTGTGTGAGTTTGTAGAATCGCTAAGCAACAGCAACACGCCTTGTTCCCCATAATATGCGATTCTGTTTAAATCTGTCGGATAGCCATCAATAGGAGTATGGTCAATCTTAAAATCTCCTGTGTGAAAAATCAATCCCGCTTCTGTTTTAATTGCCAACGCACTAGAATCCACGATAGAATGCGTGATATGTATCCATTCAATTTCAAATTCACCGATTCTTATGGGTTTGCGCTTCTCTACCGCGCGGAAGAGAGAGCGGAATTTTTTAAGCCCGTGTTCATCAAACTTAGAACCAATCAACCCTAAAGGCAAGGGAGTGCCATAAATGGGAAATTGGTATTTTTTAAATAAATAAGGCATTGCGCCGATATGGTCTTCGTGGGCGTGTGTGATGATAATTCCGGCGATTTTATCCTTAATCGCCTCAAGATAACTAAAGTCTGGCACTAGAATATCCACCCCGTGCATACTCTCATCAGGGAAACTCATTCCCGCATCAATGAGGATTGCAGAATTTTGCGTCTCAATCACGGTCATATTGCCGCCAATCTCTCCCAAACCGCCCAAAGGCGTGATACGCACTCTCCCATTGGGATTGACTTCCACTTGTGAATGCAATGTAAGAGTGCTTTCGTGAATTTTTGCATTCAGTTCTACTGCTTTGCGCAACTCCATATTGGAGGTGTTTAAGTCTTTGTTACCATAACTCTTGTTGTATTTTGGCTTCTCTCTTGTTGCCTCACCCGCATTTTCACCCTCTTGCTTCTTGAATCGCGGATTGTGGCGGTTGCGATTCTGCGGTCTTGGATTTCTTGGCTTTTCTGTCTCCCCCGTTTCCTCTGTTTTGCGTGGCTTGAATCGGCGTCTATTGGATTCGCGATTCTCTCTAGCCTCCCCTTTTTCTTTCCTGTTTGCTTGGTGGTTTTCTTGGTTTCTTTTTGTGAATTCTTCCCGATTTGGGTTTTCATTTGTTTTGTTTTCTTCCATAACTTCCGCCTTTTATAAAATTTTCAAAAGTCGGTGATAATTTGGCGTATCAATCTCGTGAGGTCGTTTGCTAGGCGCAATCTGTAAGGATTCCAAAGCGTCTATAATGGCTTGTTTTGGATAGGCTTTGCTTAGATTGTTTAGAATCGTTTTTCTAGGCGCACAAAAGGCGACTTTCAAGAGGGATTCTAAATGTTCTAAATCCTTAAAACTTGGTGGATTTGCTATTTTTTGTAGCAAAAACACCGAAGAAGTAACTTTAGGCGGTGGCGCGAAGGCACTAGGCGGCACATCAAAGAGCAGTGTTGCCTCCCCTACGCTTTGCGCTAACACACTTAACGCGCTAAAATCACTTTCTCCACATTGTGCGCAAAATTTCTGCGCAACTTCCTTTTGTGTCATCACGACACAGCCACAAGAAAGCGGGTCTTTGATGGTTTTTATCACAATCTTAGTTGCGATATAATAAGGCAAGTTTGACACAAGAAAATAATCTTTTCTACGCAAACTCTCGCCCTTCCAAATTTCTAATACATCGCCTATTTCAAGGCTCAAACTCCCGCATTCTAATGCGCTTTGCAAACGCTCTTGCAAATAAGGAATCAAATCCTTATCTACCTCATAAGCAGTGATATTCCCTAAGCTTAGTAGCTTATTTGTTAGATCACCTAAGCCAGCCCCAATTTCTACAATCTCTATTGCTTGATTCCATTTGGGAATGGATTGGATAATCGCATTTAAAACATTTTCATCTTGTAAGAAATTTTGTCCAAAATGCTTTTTTGCTAGGGTTTTCTTATCAATGGCTTTCAAAAATCGCGCCTTAAAAATAATTTTAAATTGTAACAAAATTTGTCCTATCAGTCCATAATATTTAATCATTTTTAGCATAAATAATATTTTGTCATTGCAAATGCAGTGAAGCAATCCATAATATAGAACTTTAGGAAAATAGGGCAATGGAATCTTTTAAGTAATTCAAAGTTATAGATTGCCACGATTCCGCTAACGCAGAATCTCGCAATGACAAAGTGGTTAGCTTTTTGGTTCATTCCACATTATAGATTGCTTTGTCGCGTTGCTCCTCGCAATAACAAAAAGCCCACTTTACCCTTACGCTTTATCTCTCGTCATTGCGATAAAACCGCAGGTTTTCACGGCAATCCACAATAGCACACAATAGAAAACTACAATATTTTTCAGCATTTTTTAACAATTCCGCTTTCTAAAATGCAAATTCCTACACTTTTGCCACTACTACCTTTTAATTCCAAGCGCACCATTCCGCTAGGTGCAACCACTTGTTCAAATGGCTTTTTACAACGCAAGAATCCCAACTCATCAAACAAGATTCTCCCTCCCTCACTCTCGCCACAACCTCCACTCATTTTCACTTCTAGGATTCCATACCGCTTTGTGATTGCTAAATCCCCCGCTCTTAGCGCATTGGCAAATTTAGAATTGTCGTAATTATAGCTATTAAGATATTTGCCATCTAAGAGGTCAAGGGCAATTTCTTGCGCATCTCTTGGTCTATCGTCAAAATGTTTTGTGCTAACAGCGCGTGCAGAATCGCTAAAAATATAATACGCATAGCCAATATCTTGCAAAAGGGAAAATTGCAATCTCCATAGAGATTCGCTCCACCGCTCCCTCTCTGCCTCGCAGTTATCGCTTTGACAAAATGCAGCTTGTGTAATGTGCTTAGAGCTACTTAAGGCTAAGAAACGCGTGTAATTTAAATGTGCAATAATTTGGTTTTGTGCTAAATGCAGTTTAGAATCTGGAAGCCAAACAAAGCCTATGGTAGCAAACACACCTAAAATCCCCAAAACAAGCAGAATCTCTAAGAGACTAAAGGCAGATTGTTTATTCATAAAGGTAATAAGTTATGATTTTTTTACCATAATATTCAATGGAAAAAGATTGCGCATTAGCTTTTTTTATGCTAGATAATTGCACCCCTCCTCTTGCGATTCCATAAAATCTTAGTCGCTCCTGCATTTTTTTCTCTGTTTTTACCCTGTAAAATCCCCTATTTTTAAGCTCTTGCGCAATTTCTTTTGCGATAAAATGCCGTGAGGCAAAATGCTCGTTTGCGTTAGGAAAAAGCACAAAAAGCGGTTTAGATAAAAAGAGTGTTCCACTCAAAATAAGCAAAACCAAGAAAGTCATCAAGAATGGAATCGTATAACGCGCACGAAATTGCGGCAAACGCACACGCAATCCGGAGAAATACAAGCTTACCATTAGCGGAATCCCAACAATGAGCAAAGGCGCGAAAGTCTCCATTTGCACCCTTTGTCGCAAGGAAAGCAGCCAAATAAACCCTAGCGAAACACTTGCAATATACCACATTAGTGACTTTGCTTTTGCATTGAAATAGCGATAAAGCGTATAGAGAAAATATAAATACAAAAGAGGGGAAAAAATCAACAATAAATGCCCATTGCTATCCAAAAAATACCCGCTTGGGCGTCCGCCAATCTCAAGCCCATACACATACATATTGAGTGCGAAAAGCAGTAAAGACAACACAATGAGCCTTGTGTTTTTGTTTGCGATTCCATAAAAAATGAGTGCCACAAACACCAACGCGAAGCTTTTATCCACAAACGCCATTACAAGCAGTAGCCAATAAGGAATCGCATTGTATTTTTGCACCCAAAGGCACAGAATCAAAGTGAGTGCGATGACGATTCCGCCATTAGTAACAAGCAATGCAACCGCATTGACGCCGGGCAATAAGCAAAAAAGCAATGCGCAAAACAATGCGTCTGTATTGCGCTTTAAGAATCCTTTTGCAAGATAAAACATTAACAGAGTATTGCAAAGATGCAAGAGCAAAAAGGGCAACCGCAACGCAAAATCGTTTTGCCCAAAAAGTTGCACACTTAAACGGCTTACAATTCCTCCAAAATCTTTTGCATTAAAAAAACTCTGCGCCTCATCGTAGCTAATACTAAGTGTGCTAGAGAGCCACAAAAGCGCACAACTGCTTGAGACAAGCAAAGCAAAAAGCCAAAAATAGTTGCGCGTTTGTTCCATTTGTTGCAAGATTCCTTAAATTTCTACAAAAACATAGCCTTGGTTTTTTAATTGCGTCCTAATGGATTCTTGGTGTTCTTTGCCCTTTGTTTCAAGCATAATGACAATATTTGCATCTCCAAAAGCAAGAGAAGTAGAAGTCCTATCAAAGTCAATCTTGACAATGTTTGCGCCAAGATTGGAGAGTAAATCGCTTAATTTTTGTAAGCTTCCGGGCTTATCTATCAAGGTTACAGAAATTTGCATTTTGCGATGAGAGCGCACAAGCCCCCGCTCAATGATGTTCCCAAGCATTGTTACATCAATATTTCCTCCGCTTAACACAAGCCCCAAAGATTCGTCCTTTTGCAAGGTAAATTTATGGTGCAACACCGCTGCAACAACACTAGCCCCAGCACCCTCCACGACAAGCTTTTGATTCTCTAGCAGGTAAAGCACCGCATTTGCAATCTCCTCATCATCAACCATTACGACTTCATCAACAGATTCTAAAATATATTCAAAGTTTTTAGGATTCACATCACGCACTGCGATTCCATCGGCGATTGTGCGCACAGAATCGGTGCTTTGGATTTCTTTTTTATGGTAAGAATGATACATTCCGGGCGCACCCTCCGCAACAACGCCGACAATCCGCACACTTGGTAACATTTGCTTATATGCCGCTGCGATTCCAGAAATCAGCCCACCACCGCCGATTGGCACGACAATGGTTGTCAAATGGCTTTGTGCCTCAATCATCTCTAGCGCAACCGTGCCTTGCCCTGCAATCACTTCCTCATCGGCAAAAGGGTGAATGAATTGCAAATTATGTGTTTTTGCATATTCTAGCGCATAGGCATAGGCTTCATCGTAATTGTTGCCCTTTAAAATCGCCTCTGCCCCAAGCTCCTTTACGCCCATTACTTTAAGCAATGGCGTGGCTTCTGGCATTACAATCACACCTTTGATTCCATAATGCTTCGCGCTATATGCAACCCCTTGTGCGTGATTCCCTGCACTTGATGCAATTACGCCACAAGCGCGTTCCTCCTCACTCAAAGAAGAGATTTTATTAAAAGCACCGCGCAACTTAAAAGAACCTGTATTTTGCAAGTTTTCTTGCTTGACATAGACTTTTGCTCCGCAAATCTGACTAAGTTTAGGCGCAAAGGCTAGTTTGGTATTCTGCACGATTCCCTCTAATCGCGCTTTAGCGTCCATAATTTTAGAAAGCGGAATCATCAAAACAACCTCTCATATTCCAATTTAATACATAAATTTTCCACATACGCTATCCCTGCACCCTCTAATGCTTCCTTTGCCTGTGCGCTTTCTAAGCCTAATTGCACCCACACGCATTGGGGTGGGTTTTTGAGCATTAAAACTTCCTGTGCGATTCCAAAGAGTGCCTCGCTCTTGCGAAAAATATTTAAAATATCAATTCTCTCTTCCGCCTCAAAGGCTTCTTGTAGGCTCGTGTAGGCATTCACACCTAGAATCGTGCCGCCTTTGGGATAAATGGGCAGAATCTTGTAACTCCTCTCTTGTAAAAACTTTGCTACCTTAAAGCTTGGCTTATTAGAATCGGGAGAAAGCCCCAAAACTGCTATGGTTTTAGAGGCTTGCAAAAGATTCTTAAGTTTAGAATCGCACACAGCATTTAAAGCGGAATCGTGTTGAATATTTTGCTTAGATTCTTGCATTATACGCCTTTTTTGAAATATAAGGCGCATTTTAACAAACTTTTGCGCAAATTTAGCCTAACACAAAATCTTTTATTGTGATTTATCACCCAAAACAATTTTGTTACTTCTCAATCCTTTGGCGGATTTTTAGCTTTGGCAGACAAGATACGGGCAAAAAGAGACAAAAAAATACTTGGATTGCAAGTAAATTGGGGTGGATTGCTAAGCTTTGGAGAATCTTTTTAAAGGCTCTTTTTCTATCTCCACCTTGTCGGTAAAGAAGTGCGGCAGTCGCGCAAAGTCTAGCTAAATGTGCCGGGCAATACTTCAACCTATCACGATAAAAAAGCAAAATATCTTGCTCATAATTTTTCACCATTTCTAAAGGCTGATACTTTAGGTTTTGTGTTAGAGATTCTGCGTGGATTCGGTAAAATTTAAGCGGTTTATGCAGATAATAGCAGGCACGATTTTTATGGAGTTTTAACCATAAAAGCCCCATATTTCCACGCCTTAAGTTTTCATTAAATCGTCTCTGTCCTAGTAACTGACGCTCAAAAAGCGTTAAAAATTCACCATCTAAACAACCACACAACACTTCCTGAAAACTAATTTCACGCGACTCACTAATACCTTGACCCGATAAGAATCCATCATCGCTGCGCGTGCAATTTGCAATAATAATGCCATAATGTTTATCAAAACCCAAATACACATTCATCATTTGCGAAATCGCTTCTTTAAAGAGCAAATCATCATCATCTAAAAGCATAATAAGTTCTCCGCTTGCGTGGTCCAAGCCATTATTGCGATTCCCTGCGCTGCCGCGTGCGTGAGTATTACGCACAACTTTGATATGAGGATTCTCTTGTGCGTATTCACAGGCGATATTAAAAGTATTATCACTAGAACCATCATCACTTACAATAATCTCTAAGTTTGGATAATCTTGCTCCAAAAGGCTCTCAATGGATTCTGTGAAAAAATACTCTCGGTTGTAGGTGGTTAAAATAACACTAACCTTTGGAAAGTTTGGATTATCCGGTGCTTCCTCTAGGACTTTTTGAGAAAATTCTTTGGGTAAATCATTAATATTTAATGCCTTATATTCCATAACCCTACCTTTTTTGAAAAGCTAATTATACAAATCGGCAAATAAAATGTTTATAATAGTGGTAAAATTTAAATTTTACGAAAACTCAATGCTTCAAGCAAATGCGGTTTTAAAATCATCTCGCTTTTCTCTAAATCTGCTATGGAGCGCGACACACGCAAAATCTTATCCACACCGCGTTTAGAAATTCCAAACTTCCTTATTGCAAGCTCTAAAATATCCTGCTCCTTTACGCCTAAAGTGCAAAATTTGTCTAATTCTTGCGTTTCTAAACGCGCATTAAAACAAGTTTGTCCGCGCTCTTTCTGGAATCTAAAAGCCTCTAAAACTTGGTGTTGCATCGTTTTAGAATCCACGCGGTGCGTGCTTTGATGATTTTCGTCCATATTAACAAAAATATCTAAGCGGTCCCAAAAAGGCTCGGAAATTTTAGATTTATAAGCATTGATTTCTTTTTGGTTGCAGCGACATTCTTTGTGTAAATTCAGTAAATTCCCACACGGGCAAGGATTCATCGCCCCAATAAACATAAAATCTGTTTGGTAAGTAACCTTTGCTTGCAGGCGAGAAATAGTGAAGTTGTGGTTTTGCAATGGCTCGCGCAGAGATTCTAAAACGCTTTTAGGAAAATGAGGCAACTCATCAAAAAACAATACTCCGCCATTTGCTAGCCCTATCTCTCCGGGTTTAATGTTTTGCCCAACTGCACTACCTAGAATCGCGGCTTTTGTCGCGCTATTATGCGGGTTGCGAAAGGGACGATTGGGCGTGATTTCTAATGTGCTTGCTGCCATTTGCAAGATATTGCGCAATGTTAAGGGTGGCAAAATATAAGGAATCCTAGAGGCTATCATACTTTTACCACTGCCCGCACTGCCTTCAAGCAAAAGATTATGGAATCCGCAAGCCGCAATCAAAGCCGCACGTTTTGCACGCTCCTGTCCAATAACAGCGTTAAAATCAAGCGGAAAATCCTGCACATAGTAGTATTTTGTGTTGCATATCTCCAGTGATGCAAAGGGTAAATTATAATCAAATGTCTCTAAAGGCGGGGGTGAAAGCAAAACGCTTGTTGCTTCCTTTAACGATTCCACAAAATAGGCTTTTAAATTTGGAATCTTAGAATAAAATTCTTGCGCACTTTTAGGCAAGATAAACACGGAATCGCATTGCATAGAATCACTAAGCAAAGAAAGCAAGAGTGGGTAAATGGAAGGTGTATCTTTTATGCGTCCATCAAGCCCTAACTCTCCAAAGGCAAAAAATTTCTTTGGTTTTTGGGATTCTGTCTCTTCTGTCATTACACTTAAATCCTGCGCACCGCGCCACGCAATTAATAATGCAATAGGCAAGTCATAGAAGCTCCCTTGTTTTGGCAAGTCTGATGGCGAGAGATTGACATTAATTTTAAGTGGAGGAAATTTAAAATCATTGGCAAGCAGGGAAGATTGCACGCGTTGGCGCGATTCTTGAATCGCATTGCCTGCAAGTCCTGTAATAGAAAACGACGGCAAGGCGCGCGTGAAACTTACTTCAACTTCAACTTCTTTTGCCTCAAGCCCGACTTGCGCAGCACAATATAATGTATTAAATCTCATAGAATACCTTTATCAAAGAAGCGTAGCGAAACTTTGTCGCAAATAGCAACAAGCCTGCAAGGAATTATTATTTTGTTTGAGATTTTGCGCAGAATCGTAACAAAATCTTGTATTCAAACAAATATTTTGAATAATAATTCTCCTGCGTTGTAATTTATAAAATCCATTGGTAGATGGATAAAAGATTTTATAAAACTTCAATGCTCATAGGAAAGTCGGCTTTCTTTTAGGTTTTGGCTATTTAGTGGGGTGTGTGGGCGAAACAAATTTTAAGGAGTCTATAATGGAATTTTATCTTGCCATATCAAATATTCCTACCAAATATCTTAGCGTGATAAAGTTACAAAATACACACAACTATCCGAGCTATAATTATGCCACTTTAGTTTAAAGGAGATGTCTATGGAGAATAAAACAAAGCTAAATCGACGCGATTTGCTTAAATTAATGGGAATTAGTTCGATTGCAGTAGGTGCTGGTGTGAGTGCTCCAACACAGGCTAAAGCTGCTTCAACTCACGCCCCAAATATCGCAATCATCGGTGCTGGACTTGGCGGAATCTCACTCTCGGCAAAATTAGTGAATGATTTGCCAAATGCTAAAATTAAGATTTTTGATGCGGATTCCACATTATATTATCAGCCCGGATTCACACTCATTGCAGCGGGAATCTATCAAAAGAGTGATACAGCCTACAATAAAGAGGATTTAATTGATTCTAAAGTGCAATGGGTGAAAGAAAATGTCGCCTCTGTGAATCCAGATTCTAATATGCTTATAACAACTAGCGGACAGGAACATTCTTATGACTATTTGGTGATTGCCACAGGCACAACATATATGTTTGAAAAATATAAAGGCTTGAGTGAAGAATTCATCAATGACCCTAAAACAAATGTTACAAGTATCTATACCGCAGATGGCTCCGTGAAAGCACACGCAATGTTCAAAAAGATTCTAAAAGATGGCGGTAAAGTCATATTAGCTGAACCAAATACACCCATTAAATGTGGGGGAGCAAATAAAAAAGTAAATTTCTTGCTTGAAGATGCTCTAAGTTCGCAAGGAAAGCGCGATAAAGTAGATATGGCACTCTACACAGGAGGAGGTGGAATGCTATCAAGTCCTGTGCATGCGAAAATGATTGAGCAGTTTTTTATTGAACGTAAAATGCCTTATGCACTACGCCATTTACTTGTAGAAGTTGATACAGAACGCAATATTGCAACATTTGAAAAACTGATGCCTTATAGTGAAAATGGAGAGCAAAAAGTCGCAAAAGAGAGGATTGAAAAACCCTACGATTATTTAATTGTGATTCCACCAATGAAAACAGCAGACTTCATTACAGAAGCAGGTCTTGCTATTACAAAAGGACACACTGCTGGAAATTGGGTAGATGTGGATCAATATACATTGCAACATAAAAGATATGAAAATATCTTTGCAATTGGCGATTGTGCAGGAATTCCAAAAGGCAAAACAGGTGCAAGTATCCGCAAACAATATCCCGTCGTCGCAGCAAATATCATTGCACACTTGGATAAAAAGCCACTAAATGCAAAATTCAGCGGATACACGGCTTGCCCATTATTAACAAGATATGGCAAAGCGGTAATGGTTGAGTTTGACTATGAGGGTACAGCACCAAGTATGCCTTGCTTTGGAGCCACAAGAGAGAGCTGGCTAAACTGGTTTGTAAAAGTGTATTTAATGAAGCCTATGGTAATGAAAGGAATGGTGTTCGCAAGAGCATAAAGGAGAAATGATGAGTAATTTAGATAAAACAATTCGGCTAATCATCGCAATGGCGTTGTATTTCGTATTTGGCTTTGTATGCCAAAGTTGGTGGTGGGTGATTGCACTATTGCCATTATTAAGTGCGGTATATGGCTACTGCCCACTCTATAAAATTTTAAAGAAAAACTAGAAGCAATCTATTTTTCACTATTATGCGATTCCTCCTATGGAATCGCGGCACATATTTGACAACAATTTGAACACACCTTAACTTCACCAAAACAAAAAGAAGCAAGAAACTTAAAAGCAATCCAAAGTGATAGATTTGCAGCTCAAAGCAGTGAATTTACTTACGCAAATGCACACCACGATTCCTTGCAGAATCTCGCAATGCCGCAAGGGTAAGCGTTTCTTGTATTGAGGCAGGAATCACAAAGGATTATGCAGACATAGACTCCAAAGAATCCTTGTAAAACTTCGCAAATTCCCCTTTTAAAATTGCCTCTCTAGCATCACGCACTAAATCCAAATAAAACGCAAGATTATGGATACTTGCAAGGCGAAAATAACTGATTTCTCCTGCACGGAATAGGTGGTGCAAATAGGCGCGAGAGTGGTTTTGGCAAGTGTAGCAGTGGCATTTAGAATCTAGAGGCTGTGTGTCAAGCTTGAAGCGCGGGGATTTAATGGCAAGTTTGCCAAAATGCGTGAAAATCGTGCCATTCCGCGCATTCCTTGTCGGCATTACGCAATCAAACATATCTACCCCCCGCGCAATCGCCTCTATAATGTCTTGCGGTGTGCCAACTCCCATTAAGTAGCGCGGTTTATCGTGTGGCAAAAGCGGTGTTGTAAAATCTAGCGTCGCATACATTTCCGCATTGGGTTCGCCCACTGCTAAGCCACCAATGGCATATCCGTCAAACTCCCCAATACTTGTTAAATCTCTCGCACTTGCTTCTCTAAACTCCTTGTCCGTGCCACCCTGCACGATTGCAAAAATATTGTTTGTGAGTGCGATTCCGTTTTCTAACGCATTTTGTTTTTTGAAATTGTGATAAGTAATCGCCTCTTGCGCCCATTTTGTCGTGCGGTTAATGGATTCTAAAATCCTCTCTTTGCTTGCAGGTAAGCCCACCAAATCGTCTAAAATCATCATAATATCGCTGTTTAGATTGTATTGAATATCCAAAACCTTTTGAGGAGAGAAAAAGTGTTTAGAGCCGTCAATATGGCTTTTAAACACGATTCCATCTGCGTGATATTTCACATTGGAATTGAGGCTGAAAGCTTGGAATCCGCCACTATCGGTTAGAAAATTGCGTGGGAATTTGCTAAAGGAGTGCAACCCTCCAAGCGCGGCAATTACCTCATCGCTTGGGCGTAAATACAAATGATAAGTATTTGCAAGAATAATGGGCGCATTTAAGCGCAAAAGGTCGCTAAAATCTAGTGCTTTCACACTTGCTTGTGTTCCCACCGGCATAAAGATTGGTGTTTGCACTTCTCCGTGTGCAAGTTTTAGAATCCCCGCGCGTGCATTGCCATCGGTTTTTTGTAGATTAAATTCCATTTTCAACCTTTTTTTGCTACATTTCCGCGAAACATTAGGGGAAGTTATGCGAAAAGTGCTTTTAATTTTAGATGGAATTGTAGCAAAAGAATTTCTAACAACATTAACAATGAAGCATTTAGATAAAAATGCGTATATTTTTGTCTCTATAAATCCCGAGCTTCTACCACAAAATCTCCCACAAGATAGCGTCTGCTATAACTTTGACCCAAGCGCAAGTGGAAAATTGCGTGAGATTCTCTCGCCACAAATCACGGATTGCTATGTGATTTTAGATAATGCAGCGGAAAGAGAGGAGATTTATCATACTTTACGCGCATACAATAAAATGCTTCAAATTACAATGCTAGGCGAGATTCCGCTTGCAACAAGTGATAAGCAACTAACAATGCTAAACGAAGCATATTTACTAAGCACACGCTTGTTTGAGAAATTCCCCAATGTGCCAAAAACAGCAAAATATATCGGCTTAGGACAAGGCGAGATTATGCAAGTTAGCGTGCCCTTTGGCAGTCCTTATGCGTATCGTAGCGTGGGCGTGATTAAACAAAAGAAGTGGAAAATTGTCGCGATTTATCGTAACAATGGCTTAATTTTGCCGAAATATTCTACCACGATTCTACCCAATGACGCACTTTTGCTTGTCGGAGAACCTGATACATTATGGGATATTTATCACCGCATTCAAGAAGAGTCTGGGCAGTTTCCAACTCCCTTTGGACGCGATGTAGTGTTGTATTTTGACTTAGCTTGCAGAGATGATTTTGAAGCATATATCCATCAAAGTTTATGGCTCTTTAACCATTTTAAAAACAAACGATTGCATTTTTGCTTTCTAAACCCTAAAAACACGCAAACAATCCATACAATTTCTAATCACCCTTTGCTAAATGGTGAGAATGTTTCTTGGGAGATTGAATATCACAAAACATCACTAAAAGATGTTATTGAGAAGGATAAGAAACAAAAAAATATTGGATTAATCCTGCTTGATCATCTATTATTTATGCGTTATCGCAACTATGTGCTAAATCTTGGGATTCCACTTTTAAAATTTGGCGCACAAACACTAGAAACGCTAACACACAGCGTAGTCGTTGTGCCAAAATCAACAGAAGAGGCAGAGAAAATTTCCTCTGTGGTGTTTGACTTTTCTACACAACTAGGTTTAAAAATCTTTTTATATGACTTTGACCCAAACGAAGAAAACCACGAAACAGCCCTAGACTATTATAAACATATCGCAAAAGTCTTTAATAAAAAGCTAGAAATCTACAATTCCAATGTGCAAAATCCAATTTTGTGGCTAAACACACAAAAGCAAATGCTACAAATTATGCCGTTGCATAAAGTCGGAATCAAACGGCACCCGTTATTTTCTATGCGCAACGTAGAGAATCTAAGCGCGTATTTAGTCAAGATTCCACAATTATTTGTGCCAATTTCGGTATAGCCCTTCTAAAATGCCGTAATATTTTCTATCCAATTAACGCTAAATACACCTTCTTTGCTATCCTTGCTTAAAATAACTGCGCTTAAGCAATAGGCTAAATATATGCGGTTTTGACTTAAATAAATATTGAGCGTTTTTGTGAGTTTAGCTAGCTTATCTTTGCTAAGATTATAGACGGGTTCAAATCCCGTGCCACTCTTCACTTCTACAAAATGCAAGGTTTTATCTTTTTGTGCGATAATATCAATTTCACCAAAGCGCGTGTTAAAATTACGCTCTATAATCTTGTAGCCGTTGTTTTCTAAAAAGGCGCAGGCAAAATCCTCCGCTTCCCTGCCTTTTTGTGTGGTATTTTTATTTTTCAATACGAATCATTGCTGGTGTTGCTTTTACCACATCAAGCGCACTAATGCGTGTAATAGCGCATTGAATATCTGCTTCCGTGCAAGTATGTGTAGAAAGCAATAAAGTCGCGTGGTGTTTATCTTGCGCTTTGCGTTGTAAGAAAGTATCAATAGAGATTCCAACTTCACCAAAAATTGTTGCAATTTTAGCTAAAACTCCGGGTTTATCAAGCACTAAAATCCGCAAATAATATGCGCTTGCAATGGCATTAATAGGCTTTAGCTTCAATGTATGGTTTGTCGTTTTAAAGCCAAGCATTGGGGAACTTTTGGTGCGTGCAATTTCAATAATATCTGAAATCACCGCACTAGCAGTCGCATCTCCACCCGCTCCTGCACCATAATACAATGTCTCGCCCACATAATCACCCACCACACTAATTGCATTCATCACGCCATCAACTTTTCCTAGCATTGCAGAACTTGGTAAAAATGTTGGATGCACGCGCAATTCAATAAACTCTCCATCTTTTTTTGCGATTCCAAGCAATTTTAAATGATAGCCAAACTCTTTTGCAAAGGCAATGTCTTCTTGCGTAATTTGCGTAATGCCCTCAATTAAAACATCTTCTGGACGCGCGTCAATGCCATACGCAATACTTGCTAGAATTAACAACTTATGTGCGGCGTCAAATCCGCCTACATCAAAAGTTGGGTCAGCCTCTGCATAGCCTAGATTCTGTGCTTCTTGCAAAACCTCTTGGAACTCAACATTTTGCTCTTTCATTTTTGTTAAAATAAAATTACAAGTGCCATTAATGATTCCACGAATGTTTAAAATATGATTTGCGCCTAAACCATCACGCAATGCTTTGATAATTGGAATCCCGCCTGCCACGCTTGCTTCAAATCCAATTGGCAAATCTCCTGCAATTTGCTGCAGCTCATAACGATGATAGGCAAGCATTGCTTTGTTTGCGGTTACTAAGGCTTTGGAGTTTCTCAAAGCCTGTTTTGCCACAGCAAAAGGCGCATCGATACCACCGGTTAATTCTACAACAATATCAATGCTAGGATCCTCTAAAATTTCACTCACATCATTGGTAATAGGAAAGTCAAAAACTTCACGACTTTTTGATAAATCCTTAACGACACCTTTTTTGATGCGGATTCCACATCCCGCACGCGCTGCGATTAAATTTTGATTTTCTTTTAAAATTTTTACAACGCTACTCCCAACCGTGCCTAGCCCTATAATTCCTAAAGTCAGTTCTTTCATTATTGCCCTTTATAAACTTAAGTTTAAATTATAGCATTTTAAGGCAAAGAGCAATTTAAATTTCAAAGCAAATTTTTGTTACAATTTGCGCATTTATTTTAAGGTGTGCGTTTGCGGATTGAAAAGTTAAGTGAAAATTCCTTTATTTTACACGGAAAAATGAAAGAAATTAGCGATTATCAAGATTTAAAGCTTTTACTAGAAAAATTTAGAAAAGCCAAAAACTCAGAAGGTATTGTTGTGCATTTTGACATTCCTCAAGCAAGAGATATTAATCCTTATATTTTAGGGTATTGGCTTAAGCTTGCGCGTAAAGACGGATTCAAAATTCACCTTTATATCATTAGCCCACTTTTATATAATAACCTCTTGCGCTTAGGAATGCATACATTTTTGGAGATTAAAAATGATAGTATGGAACTCTATTTATAGCCATTTTAATCCCATTGCGTTTTCTATATTTGGAATCCCTGTGCATTGGTATGGTATTATGTATGTTTTAGCACTGCTTGTGGCATTATTTGTCGCAAAATGGATTGCAAAAAAAGATCATTATCCCATTTCAAGCGCACTCTTGGATAGCTATTTTGTTTGGGTGGAAATTGGCGTGATTTTGGGAGCGCGCTTAGGATATATTTTGTTTTATGATCCCTATACGCTTTACTATTTAAGCCGCCCTTGGGAGATTTTTAATCCTTTTGATAGGCAGGGGAATTTTGTTGGTATTCGCGGAATGAGCTATCACGGGGCAGTGATTGGGTTTTTGGTTGCTTCTGTATGGTTTGCAAGGGTGAAAAAAGCAAATTTTTGGCTTTTTATGGATTTAGCGGGGCTTAGTATTCCGCTAGGCTATGTGTTTGGGCGCATTGGAAACTTCCTTAATCAAGAATTAATCGGGCGTGTAACAAGCAATGGAATCGGAATCTATGTAGAGGGAATCTTGCGCCATCCTAGCCAACTTTATGAGGCATTTTTAGAAGGAATCGTGGTGTTTGTGATTCTATATTTTTGGCGCAAACGCGCGCGTTTTATCGGAGAGATTGGAATCCTCTATGGCGTGTTGTATGCGTTAATGCGCTTTGTTGCAGAGTTTTTTAGAGAACCCGATGCGCAACTTGGATTTATCGCCTTTGGTTGGCTTACACTTGGGCAATTACTCTCCTTGCTCATTGGAGGATTTTGCTTCGTGCTGTGGCTGTATAAGGGCGCACAAAATAAGGCAAACAATGGCTAATATTTCATTACAAAATATTTCTAAACAATACGATTATAAGGCGATTTTGCAAGATATTTCCTTGCATATTGAGGAAAATGAACGCGTGGCGATTGTCGGGCGCAATGGAGCGGGAAAATCCACTTTACTTAAGATTCTAAGCGGGGATTTAGAGGCAGATGAGGGGAGTAGAATCGTAGAGGGGGATTTAGAAATTAAACATCTAATCCAAAAACCAAGCTTCAAGCCCACCCAAACCACCAAAGAAGCAATCATTGAAGCACTAAGTGAGCAAACAGAGGCGCGGAATCGCTATTTTGAAGTGGCAAAACTCTTGCAAGATTCCCCGCAGGATAAGACGCTTTTGAGTGAATATGCACAACTTACGGGATTCCTTGATTATCACAATGCGTGGGATTTGGATTCCAAAGTCAAGCAAGTGCTAGAGACTTTTAAGTTAGAATCCCTGCAAGATAAGTTTGTGAATTTGCTAAGCGGTGGGGAGCAAAAACGCGTGGCATTGGCGTGTTTGCTACTACATAAACCGAATATTTTGCTACTTGATGAGCCAACAAACCATTTAGATGTGCAAATGGTAGAGTTTTTGGAATCTATGCTTTTGGGTGCAAATTGGACATTGGTTTTTATCAGCCACGACCGCTATTTCATTGACAGAATCGCAACGCGCGTGGTGGAGGTAGAGGAGGGAAAGATCCGCAGTTTCAAGGGCGGATATAGTGATTATCTACGCCAAAAGAAAGCTTTGCTGCTAAGCCTTGCCAAAAGCCACGAAACCTTGTTAAAGCATTTAAAGGCAGAGGAGGAGTGGTTAGCGCGTGGGGTTCGTGCGCGGGTAAAGCGCAACGAGGGGCGCAAGGAGCGCATTATGGAAATGCGTAAAATGGCTAGAACTAATCCTTCTATTATCCGCAAAATGACTTTGGAGCTAGAGCGAGAGCGCAAAAATTTCAACCAAGAGGAAGGGAGCAATCGCAAAAAAATGCTTTTTGAGACGAAAAATCTCTGTGTGGAAATGGATAATAGGGTTTTGATTCAGGACTTTACAACAAGAATCTTACAACGCGATAAAATTGCGATTGTCGGGCGCAATGGAGCGGGAAAATCCACTTTGCTAAAAATACTTTTAGGACGCATTGCTCCAAGCAGTGGAAGTGTGGAGAGGGGCGATGTGAAAATCGGGTATTTTGACCAGCATAGAGAAATGCTAGAGGATTCTAAAGACTTGTTAGAGACTTTTTGTCCTTTTGGCGGAGACCATATTGAGGTGCGCGGCAAGAGTATGCATATTTTTGGTTATTTAAAGAATTTTTTGTTTCCTAAGGAGTTTTTGGATAAAAAAATTGGCGCATTAAGTGGCGGAGAAAAGAATCGTGTCGCCCTTGCTTTGCTTTTTACAAAGGCTTATGATTGCCTTATTTTGGACGAACCAACCAATGATTTAGATATTCCCACGATTAATATTTTAGAAGAGTATTTGCAAAGCTTTGAGGGGGCGATTCTTTTTGTAAGCCACGATAGATATTTTGTGGATAAAATCGCCCAAAGACTCTATGTTTTTAGAGAGAATGGCACAATTATGGAATCGCATACGAGCTTTAGCGAGTATTTAGAGATTGAGCGTGAGTTGCGCGAATATGAAGCTTTTGCTAAAGAATTAGAATCAGATTCTAAAAATGCGACCCAAGAGGTAGATTCTAAAAACACCAAAGAATCGCAAAAGAAAATGAAGCTTAGTTACCAGCAAAAGCGACTTTTAGAGATTCTGCCTCAAGAGATTGAAAGCCTAGAAATGGAAATAAAAGAGCTTGAAAAGTTGCTATTTAGCGGGGGTTTAAGCACACAAGAGTTGCAAGAAAAGTCTTTAGAATTTGAAAGCAAAAAGGCAATTTGCGAGGAGAAAATCACACAATATTTGGAGTTGGAGGAAAAAGAAGCGAGTTTATAGGTTTTTAAAGTGCAGTAATGTGAGCATTTATGTTACAATAAAATTTTAAGTTTAACTAAAAACAAAGGATTCTAATTGTTCCACATTGTCTTTAATATTAATGATGCCTATGCTAAATATTGCGCAGTTACAATCACAAGCATTATCCAAGCGACAAATAGTAAAAAATTGGGGGGGGGCAAACTAACTCCCATAAAAAGAATGAAAAATATGTGTTTCATATTTTGACAGAAAATCTCACACAAACTACACAAGAAAAATTCCAAGCCCTTGCAAAATCTCTTGACAACACTTACCCTTGCGAGATTCTAATCTATCCCATTAGCGATAAAGAGTTCCAAAACTGCCCTAAATTACACGGCAAATACACCGCATATTTGCGACTAAAAGCAGCTTCTATCTTACCTAAAAACATTGCACAATGTCTTTATTTAGATGTAGATTTATTTGCCCTATCCGATTTGCGTGATATTTTTGCTATTGCGTTAGGAGATAATCTACTTGCCGCAGTGGGCGACTTTAACACCAACAAGTCTTTGTCTCCCATTTTATCCACACAACCTTACAATTTTAATCCCAATGCAGAATATTTTAATTCAGGCGTAATGCTACTAAACTTGCAGCAATGGCGCAAAGAACAATTAGAAACAAAGATATTCCAATTTCTATCTACTTATCAAGTCCAATACCACGATCAAGACACTATCAATGCTGTTGCCAAAAATAGAATTTTAAAATTAAATCCCAAGTGGAATCTAGGTTTTCTTTATCAATTTGCGCTTGAAAATGGACTCAATATTAATTTTAACGGCGGGGATGTTTATCTCCCTTACACATTAGAATGTTTCAAAGAAGCAATGCAAAGCCCGGTGATACTACATTATCACGGGAATCGCATTGCAAAGCCTTGGGAATCTGTTTATACAAAAATTGACCCACAAATGAATGGCTATTTGCCTTTAACGCATACCAGTTACCAAAAATGGTGGGCGATTGCACAAAATACGCCAATTTTTAACAAGGAATTAATGCGATTACAACAAGATTTGAAAGAAAGTGCATTGCAAGATTATACAAAATCTCTCAATGATGCCTTAAAAATGCGGGATACATTTTTCACACAAAAAATTCAAGCTTTGGAAATGGCACTCCAAAATCTTATAAAGCCTTAGCTCTATGTGTTTGCAATTCTAATTTCATGTAGTTTTGTAAGTGGAATCATAAAGACAATCTTAAAGCTTTATTGCATATCTTTTTTTAAAAAAGGGGGCTTAAATTGCAAAGTCGCTCTCTCCTTTCTTAAAAATTCCTACCCCAACAGCAATACCTTATGGAGTATTATGCACAGGCTTTATTAGTTAAATAGCTTTGTAACAATAGAATCACGACAGAAAGTGGAATCAAATCTTTTGTCGTAAAAAGCTAAAGGGTGGCAGAGCAAAGGGCAAGAGAAAGGCATTTTCATTGCCACTATGGATAGATTCTAATTCCTTGCCATTAACAAGCAGAATCTTAAAAAGTTGCAAGTATTTTTTGCCATTCTTTTCAAAAATCTCCCCCATTTCGTTTTTGCCACTTGGAATAGAATCCCAATGCGCACTCACAATTTCTTTTGGCTCATTAGGGCGGATTGTGTGGCGGCAAAGCGCACTCTTGCCATCTTCACTCACTTCGGCATTGACTTGATAGCTCCCCTCGCTAATGGCGGTGAGATGGTTTTGTGTATTCAACTTCTCATAAGGGCGATGAATGATATAGCCATCACTAAAACCACGATTCTTTAGTGTGTCTAGCTCACGCACATAGCGCGATTCTACAAAATCGCCTTTGACATAATCCTCCAATGCGCGTCTGTATGCTAAAGCGGTAATTCCTGCATAGTAGCTTGATTTTGTGCGTCCCTCAATCTTTAGCGAATCAATCACACCGCTTTGCAGAATTGTAGGAATATGTGCAGACAGATTCAAATCTTTCGCATTAAAAATATGCGTTCCCACGCCCTCTTGCTCCTCTAGGCGCATCATTACACCATTGTCTGGATTCTTTGCGTAAAATTCCTTTCCATTAAAGCGCACAAGCTTATCGCTCTCCTCATCACGTACATAATATTCATAGTCAAACCGACAATCGTTCGCGCAACTCCCACGATTTGGCACGCGTCCATTTTGCAATGCAGAAATCAAACAGCGTCCGGAAAATGCAAAACACATTGAGCCGTGAATAAAAATTTCCAATTCTAAATCTGGTAAGGCTTTTTTAATCTCTATGGCGTCTTTTAAGCTTAATTCTCTAGCGGCAACAATGCGCTTCACTCCAAGTTCATAAAACACCTGTGCGTCTAGGACATTTAACACATTAGCTTGTGTGGAGAGGTGGATTGGAATCTGTGGCGCAATTTGGCGGGATAGCTTCACAACGCCCGGTGTTGCAATGATGAATCCATCGGGATTTAAAGAAGCCATTTTTTCAATATGGGATTCCAATAGTTTAAGTTGAGAGTTAAAAGGGAATCCATTAATGGTTACATAAATCTTTTTGCCCTTTTGGTGTGTATATTCCACACCTTCTTGGAAAGAATCAAAATCAAATTCTTTGCCCGAGCGGTTGCGCAATGAAAAATGGCTCACCCCTCCATAAACAGCGTCTGCACCATATTCTAAAGCGATTTTTAGTTTTTTAAGATTCCCTGCTGGAGAGAGTAATTCTGGAATCCGCATTCAGACTATTTGCCAAAATTTGCAATTAAAGCTTCAATGTCGCTTTCATTGACAACATTCTCTGTTTTATCTCCTTGAATATGCACTGCGGAGCTTACGCGTTTGTTATCATCAATTCTGCCCTCAAAGAGTGAGTTCATATACCTTGCGAGTGCGCGCATAATGTTAATGACGCGCTCAATCTTTTGACGATGAATATCTTGGTATTGCATTGCCTCCATTGCGTCCAATGAAATATTAGAGATTTCTTGTAGGGAATCTGAAATTGTCTGTACATTTGTTTTAATTTTTTTTGCATTTTCTAAATGCTCACTAAAGGTGTGAAAATCTGGAAATTGTGAATGTAACTTTTGGAGCAATTCCTCTTGCGAAGCGATAAACTTTTGAACCTCTCCAAAGGCATCTTCTACATCCGCATCAAGATTGTTGATTTTTTCTAACTTATCAAACATCTCTGTGGCTTTAATTTCAGAATCACGCGTTACATCATCGAGTTGATGCACCACTTTATGTTCCGCAGTTGGCGGTGGTGGAGGCCAACTTACATCTTGTTCAATCGTAAAGTTATCAGCCTTTGCCTCTTGTTTGATACTTGGATCTAATTCGCTAACATTCTTTTTACTTGAGCCTTCTGCAACCTCATCGTCTACTTGCGCAACTTCTTCCATATCGCTATTTAACAGCGAATCTAATTCCTCTTGTGTCATTCTTACCCCTTGAAGTAAGTTAAAAATTACTTGTAATTATACGATTAATTTTTATATTTTTGTTTAAACGCATACAATTCCTAGAAAAGTGGCATATCCATTTCTTTAGGAATCGGAAGCTCCATTAGTTTTAAAATGCTAGGAGCAATATTGTTTAGCCCGCCATTTTTCACAGATTGAACTCCCTTTGCCGCAATGAAACACCAAACATTACCAATCGTATGGTTTGTAAGCGGCTCACCCTTTTCATTTTTCATCGCCTCACAATTCCCGTGATCACTTGTAATTAGCAATCCATAACCATTTTCTTGTGCTTTTGCATAAATTCTACCTAGCTCATTATCTACGGCTTCTACAGCTTTAATGGCTGCCTCATAATTCCCTGTATGCCCTACCATATCACCATTTGCAAAATTAGCCACAACAAAGTCATAGCCCTCATCAATGGCTAACAATACCGCATCGCCCACTTCTTTAGCACTCATTTCTGGTTGTAAATCATAAGTGGCAACCTTTGGAGAGGGGATTAAGAGGCGCGTTTCATTAATTTGCGGCTCCTCAATGCCGCCATTGAAAAAGAATGTTACGTGCGCATATTTCTCTGTCTCTGCTGTATGGAATTGTCTCAAATTATAGTTTGCAATCACTTCACATAAAGTATTTTTAATACATTCTTTAGGAAAAAGAATCGGAAAATCAAAAGCTTTATCATAGGGCGTCATCGTAACAAGCGGAATCTTTGTAAATTTTTTTCTCTCAAAAGCATTAAAATCCTCATAACCCAAAGCCCTTACAATCTCTCTTGCCCTATCGCTTCTAAAGTTTGCAAAAATTAATCCATCGTCTTTTTGGATTCCATTGTAACCATTAAAACACGCAGGGACAATAAATTCATCAAAAATTTCTTGCCTAAACTGCGTTTGCAAATATTCGCGCGGTGTAATATTTTGAAGATTCTCCCCTAAGGCAATCACATTGTATGCCCTCTCCACACGCTCCCAACGATTATCCCTATCCATTGCATAATAGCGTCCGCTAACGCTCGCGACACGAATATTTTTGCCTGTACTAGCCTGCAAAATAGACTCCAAAAACTTTGGCGCGGTTTGCGGCACAACATCACGCCCATCTGTGATTAAATGTAGCCAAATTTCACTTTGGGATTCCAACCCTTTTGCTAATGCTAAAATATGGTCTAAATGACTATGTACTCCTCCATCACTCATCAATCCTATAATATGGATACATTTACAAGACTTTAGTGCGTCTAATGCAGGATTTTGTATTAGTGTTCCACTCTCAATAGCTTTATTAATGCGCACCAAATCTTGATACAACACTCTACCACTTCCTAAACTCATATGTCCTACTTCTGAGTTTCCCATTTGCCCTTGCGGAAGACCGACAGATAGCCCAGAAGTCTCAATCATTCCATAAGGCACTTCTGCAAATAGCTTATCATAAGTTGGTTTTTTAGCGTGGTAAAAAGCATTATAATATGTATTTTTGTTATATCCGATTCCATCTGTGATGACTAGAATTGTTTTCATTTATGCTTCCAAATTTAAAAATTATTGTAAGCTAGAATCCTACCGAATTTTTCTTAAAATTGCACTTGCAAAAATAATGCAAGCGCGATTCCATTAACTTTCTTTAAACATTTTACTTGCAAGTTTTTTTGCTTTCACCGCTTTCTCTTCTCGTTTAAGCGATGTGTATAATGTATTGGTATTTTCCTCTAGTATTTTTTGACTATTAATTGGCTTCTCACCTTCTTTTGCGCTAAGTTTCTTGTATTCTCCATCTACTCCTAATGCGTGCGCTTTAGCATTATCCTCACTTTGAATCTTAATAATATTAAAGAGCTTGTTGGCAAGTTCTTCTTCAAAAACCGGCGTCATAAGCTCCACGCGACGCTCTAGGTTTCTTGGCATTAAATCCGCGCTTGCAAAATAAATTGGCACTTCAGAGTGTTTGAAGTAATAGATTCTCGCGTGTTCTAAATATTTTCCAACAATAGAAATAACGCGGATATTCTCACTTACGCCTTTAATGCCCGGTCTTAAACAACAAATTCCACGCACAATTAAATCCACTTTAACCCCAGCATTAGACGCTTTATAAAGCGCTAAGATTACATCGGTATCCACAACAGAATTTGCCTTTAAAATAATATGCCCCTCACTACCCATTTTGATCTCATTATCAATAAGCTCCAAAATCTTTGGCTTAATCTGCATTGGTGCTGCAAGCAATGTATTTAACTTAGATTTATGCGAGAATCCAGAGAGATTATGGAATAATTTTGTTGCATCTTGCGTAAATTCGCGTTTAGAAGTCATATAGCTAATATCGGTGTAGATTTTGGCTGTACTTGGGTTATAATTTCCTGTACTTAAATGCACATATTCGCGCAACTCATTTCCAATACTCTTAATCACAAGCGCAATTTTGGCATGGACTTTAAGCCCGGGCACTCCATAAATCACGTGCGCACCTGCGGATTCTAAAGCTCTAGCCCAATGCAGGTTGTTCTCCTCATCAAAACGCGCTTTAAGCTCTACTAGCGCGGTTACTTGTTTGCCATTTTCTGCAGCCTCAATCAATGCCTTAACAATAGGAGAATTTTTGCCCACGCGATAAAGTGTCATTCGGATAGAAAATACATCAGGATCTTTTGCCGCACTTTGGATAAAATTCACCACAGGATCAAAACTCTCATAAGGTTGGAATGAAAGAATATCTTGAGAATCAAGCACAGAAAAAATATTTGCATTAGAATCTAGTGGCGGTAAAACCTTAGAAGTATAATTTGGAAAAGTTAATTTTGCAAAATTTTTATTGCCCACAATCTCCCAAAGAATATTGGAATTCATTGGCACTTCACACTCATAAATATCCTCTGACGTAACGCGGATATATTGCTCAATAAATTTTTTAAGTTCCAAATCATTGGTTTTGCTGATTTCTAAGCGGATAATTTCTCCCTTGCGGCGCGACTTCAACCCTTCTGTCATTAACGCCATAAAGTCATCGCCCTCTTCCTCTTCAATCTCCATATCCGCATTTCTAGTTACCCTAAATGATGTCCAACTCAGCACTTTGAATCCGGGGAATAGCTCATTAGTAAATTCTGCCACAATAGAATCTGTGTGAAAATAAGTATCACCTAAGCGCACAAATCCGGGCAACATTCTTGAGATTCTTGTCATACCAAACTTAATTTCGCTTGGATTGTCTATGCTTTGCAACTTTAATGCTAAGACATAACTTAGATTATTCAAATGCGGAAATGGGTGTGTCGCATCTACTGCGATTGGCACAACAATAGGATAAAGGTGATTTATAAAATATTCTTTTAATTCCGCTTTTTCTTGTTTATTGCCTTGTGCATAAGTTTTAATATGCAATCCTAGTTTTCCAAGCTCCTCTTTAATCTCAAAATAACATGCCTCTAATCTTTGTTTTTCTAATTTAAGATAGTTGCGAATCTCGTCTAATTGTTCCTTTGGTGTTAGTCTATCAGGACCGCTCTCTGTGATTCTAGCACTATATAGTCGCTTCAATCCTGCAACCCGCACCATATAAAATTCATCTAAGTTTGTGCCATAAATTGCAATAAATTTAAGTCGCTCTAAAAGCGGATTGTTAGAATCTTGCGCCTCACTCAATACACGCGTATTAAAACGCAACCAAGACAACTCACGATTGATGAAGTTTGCTGATTTATTCAAAGTATTATTTGACATTGAAAACCCTTTGCTGTGAAATTTACTTATTATATTATAGCAGTGTTAAAATTGCCTTGAAATAGGATAATTTGCAAGGTTTAAGTTCATTTTGTGTATCATTCTAGCCACAAATTCGCTTTTGGACTTAGGAAATGGAAAAATTAAATTACAAAGATTCTGGTGTAGATATTGCGGAGGGCAATGCGCTTGTGGAGAATTTAAAAGGGCTTGTGAAGCAAACCTTTAATACAAATGTTTTGGGCGGAATTGGCTCATTTAGCGGGGCGTTTTTGCTGCCAAGTGGCTATAAAGAACCGGTAATGTTAGCAGCAACCGATGGCGTGGGGACGAAATTGAAACTCGCCATTGATAGCGGAATCCTCAATAGCGTTGGAATTGATTTAGTTGCAATGTGCGTAAATGATTTAATTTGCAATTTTGCCACCCCTTTATTTTTCTTAGATTATTACGCCACAGGCAAACTAGATAAAAATGCAGCTTTAGAAGTGATTAGCGGAATCACAAAAGGCTGCATAGAAGCAGAA
>JALEPE010000052.1 GCA_022766795.1 Helicobacter sp. | reverse complement strand
TAAAATACGAAATATAAAAAGATATATATTGACTTAAATCAATTCTTAAAAATACTTAAATTGCTATAATTATCAAGCATTTGAAAATGCTAAAAATTAAAAGCTTAAGGAGGCTTTTGTGGCATACAATAGACGCGAATTTTTAAAAACAGCGGCAGCAGCAAGTGCGGCAAGTGCAGTTGGAATCGCATTGCCAAGCAATGCTTTAGCAGCAGCAAAAGAAGCAGAAGGCGGCTGGAAATGGGATAAGTCCGTTTGTAGATTCTGTGGAACGGGCTGTGGGATTATGGTGGCAACAAAAGATGAACAAATTGTTGCAATCAAAGGAGACCCTGCAGCTCCTGTGAATCGTGGCTTGAATTGTATCAAAGGATATTTTAATGCTAAAATTATGTATGGTGCAGATAGGCTAACACAACCTCTTTTGCGCGTAAATTCCAAAGGCGAATTTGACAAAAAGGGGAAATTTGAACCTGTAAGTTGGCAGAAAGCCTTTGATGTAATGGAAGCGCAATTCAAAAAGGCATACAATGAGCTAGGACCTACCGGAATCGGTGTGTTTGGCTCTGGACAATACACTGTGCAAGAGGGTTATGCGGCAGTCAAGCTGATTAAGGGTGGATTTAGAAGCAATAACATTGACCCTAATGCTAGACATTGTATGGCAAGTGCGGTTGTTGGGTTTATGGAGACTTTTGGAATTGATGAGCCTGCGGGTTGTTATGATGATATTGAACTCACCGATACGATTGTTACTTGGGGAGCAAATATGGCAGAAATGCACCCGATTCTTTGGGCTAGGGTTACAGATAGAAAATTAACCAATCCCGATAAGGTAAAAGTGGTGAATCTCACGCCTTATTCCAATAGAACTTCGGATTTAGCAGATATTGAAATCGTTTTTGCTCCACACACTGATTTAGCGATTTGGAACTATATTGCACACGAGATTGTTTATAACAACCCTAAGGCGATTGATTGGGATTTTGTCAATAAAAATTGTATCTTTACAACCGGTTTTGCCGATATTGGTTATGGAATGCGCACAGATATTAAACACGCAAAATATGGTGCAGCAGAGTTAGACACTGCAGCAAAAGAAAAATCCAAAGTCATCAGTGAAGCCGAAGGCGTAACCCTTGCTTATCTTGGTATGAAAGCCGGTGATACAATGGAAAATAAACACAATGCAACCGCAGGTAACCATTGGGAAATTTCTTTTGATGATTTCAAAAAGGCATTAGAACCTTACACACTTGATTTTGTTGCAAAACTTGCAAAAGGCGATGCAAGCGAGAGTTTGGAATCCTTTAAAGGCAAACTCAAACAACTTGCACAATATTACATTGAAAAGAATCGCAAAATTGTGAGCTTTTGGACAATGGGAATGAATCAACACACAAGAGGAACTTGGGTTAATGAGCAAAGCTATATGGTGCATATGTTGCTTGGCAAACAAGCAAAACCCGGAAGTGGTGCATTCTCTCTTACAGGACAACCCAGTGCGTGTGGAACAGCTAGAGAAGTAGGGACATTCTCACACCGATTGCCTGCTGATATGGTTGTAGCAAATCCAAAGCATAGAGAAATGACAGAAAAGATTTGGAAGCTTCCAAATGGAACAATCAATCCACAACCTGGCGCACACTTTATGCAAATTATGCGGAATCTTGAAGATGGCAAAATCAAATGGGCGTGGGTGCAAGTCAATAACCCGTGGCAAAACACTGCAAATGCAAACCATTGGATTAAAGCTGCTAGAGAAATGGATAACTTTATCGTCGTCTCTGACGCATATCCGGGCATTAGCGCAAAAGTAGCGGATTTGATTTTGCCTGTGGCGATGATTTATGAAAAATGGGGTGCTTATGGAAACGCAGAGCGCAGAACCCAGCATTGGAAACAGCAAGTTCTCCCACAAGGTAATGCGATGAGCGATACTTGGCAAATGATGGAATTTTCTAAGCGATTCAAGCTAAAAGAAGTTTGGGGCGAGAAAAAGATTAACGATAAATTGACACTCCCCAATGTGCTAGAAGCAGCAAAAGCAATGGGATACAATGAGGATTCCACACTTTATGATGTTTTGTATGCAAACAAAGAAGCATTGGATTATAAGACAACCGATTCTATGTTAAAAGATACAATCAATTCTGAAGTCTTTGGCGATAAGCGCGAAGTTGTCGGCAGTAATGGAGAAGTATTTAAAGGCTATGGATTCTTTGTGCAAAAGTATCTTTGGGAGGAATATCGCAAGTTTGGTGTAGGACACGCACACGACTTAGCGGATTTTGATACTTATCATAGAGTGCGTGGGCTTAGATGGCCTGTTGTAGATGGCAAAGAAACCCAATGGCGTTTCAATGCAAAATATGATTATTACGCAAGAAAAGCAGGAAATGGAGAGTTTGCATTTTATGGTGGAGCAGGTAAAGAATTGCCACGTGGAGATTTAACAACACCAAAAACGCAAGAGAAATTTTCACTCAAAAACAAAGCAAAAATTTTCTTCCGTCCTTATATGGATCCACCCGAAATGCCAAGCAAAGAATATCCATTCTGGTTAAGCACAGGGCGTGTGCTAGAGCATTGGCATAGTGGAACAATGACAATGCGTGTGCCAGAACTCTATCGCGCCGTGCCTGAAGCATTGTGTTATATGAATCCAGAAGATGGCAAAAAGCTTGGTGTGCAACAAAATGACGCGGTTTGGGTAGAATCAAGACGCGGTAAAGTAAAAGCGCGTGTGGATATGCGAGGACGCAATCGCCCACCAATGGGGCTTGTCTATGTGCCTTGGTTTGATGAGAAAGTTTATATCAACAAAGTTTGTTTAGACGCAACTTGTCCAATTTCCAAGCAAACAGATTTCAAAAAATGTGCTGTAAAAATTTATAAGGCATAAAATGCAACAAAATACCAATCGGCGTAAATTTCTACTAAGTGGCGCACAAGCGATTGCGCTTGTAGGGCTTGGTGGCTTGGTTTGGGGTGCGTTTTTACAAGAAAGCAAGGCAAACCCGCTTATCCTAAGACCGCCGGGAGCTTTAAGTGAAAAGGAATTTTTAAAAACTTGCATTAAATGCGGTTTGTGCGTGGAGGCTTGTCCTTTTGACACCTTAAAACTCGCAGACGCTGGAAGTGGAAAGCCCATAGGCACACCTTATTTTGAGCCTAGGGGGATTCCATGCGAAATGTGTGAGGATATTCCTTGTGTGCCGGTTTGTCCAACAGACGCGCTAGATTCTAAATTAGTCTCTAATGCAGAAGGGCTTGATATTAATCTAGCTAAAATGGGAGTCGCGGTTGTGGATAAGGAACATTGCGTGGCATATTGGGGAATCCAATGCGATGCTTGTTATCGTGCTTGTCCGCTCTTGGGCGAAGCCATTAAGTTAGAATTGAAGCGCAACGAACGCACAGGGAAGCATTCCTATCTTTTGCCCGTCGTGGAGAGTGAAGTTTGCACGGGTTGCGGTAAATGCGAAAAGGCTTGTATCACAGAGAAAGCAGCAATTATTGTTTTGCCGCGTGAAATAGCACTTGGTAAAGTAGGAGCAAATTATATTAAAGGTTGGGAAACAGAAGATGAAATGCGTTTGCAAGAGGTTAAAGGTGGAATCCAAAAGAAGCCCGATTCCAAAGTGCGTGATTATTTAAATAGTGGGGATTTGTAATGCAAAAATATCGCTATTTATTGTTGCGCAGAATCGTGCAAATAGGGCTTTTAGCTCTTTATGTATTGGGAAATTATACAAGCTTTAAAATTTTGCAAGGTAATCTTAGCTCCTCACTCGTATTTGGCGTGATTCCATTGAGCGACCCTTATGCGATATTGCAATTATTGTGTGCGGGTGGAATCGTAGGCGCAAATGCGCTTGTGGGTGCTTTACTGATTCTTTTGTTTTATGGTTTGCTAGTGGGACGCGCCTATTGTGCGTATGTCTGCCCCATTAACCTTGTAACCGATTTTGCTTCCTTTTTACGCCGAATTTTAGGTTTAGAAGCACTTGGGAATTTGATTTATTTGAAAAACTCTTTGCGGTATGTGCTTTTAATTTTAGGTTTGTTGTTGTCTTTTTTGTTTGGAATCGCAGCATTTGAAGCCATTAGCCCGATTGCAATGTTGCATCGTGGAATCATTTTTGGTCTTGGGTTTGGATTTTTGTCTGTGTTGGTAGTGTTTTTGCTAGATTTATTTGTGGCAAAGGGCGCATTTTGTGGGCATATTTGCCCTTTGGGTGCGTTTTATTCCCTCATCAGTCGTTTTGCAATTTTGAAAGTCAAATATGATTTGGAATCTTGCACACATTGTATGGAGTGTAAAAAAATCTGCCCTCAAAAGCAGGTTTTAGGAATCATTGGCAAGGAAAGTGGCACGATTAATAGCGGTGAATGCACGCGTTGCGGACGCTGCATTGAAGTTTGCGGGGATAATGCGCTAAGTTTTAATCTCTTGGATTTATTAAAGGAGAAAAGATGAATTTTAATAAAGTTATGATGTTTGTAGGTTTAGCGGTTGCTGGACTTACATTTTTGGGGTGTCAAAGTGGCGTGAGTGAAAACGAGATTGGTTTGCGCAAATCCACACTTTTTAGCGAAGATGCGCAGATTGCAAAGTTTGATTATGTGGGCAAAGCAGCGGGAGAATCTGAACTGATTGACCGCGCATTTGAAAACGCTCCACCGATGATTCCACACACAACAGAGGATATGTTGCCTATTACAAAAGAAAACAATTCTTGCACGAGTTGTCATTTACCTGAAATGGCGGCGGCAGTGAATGCAACACCAATGCCTAAATCGCATTTTTATAATTTTCGCACAAACAAGGATTTAAAAGGGGAAATGGACGAAACGCGCTTTAATTGTGTGATTTGCCACACGACACAAGTGAATGCTGCACCACTTGTTGTAAATAAGTTTGCACCAGATTTTCGTCAAGAAAACGGCAGCACGAAGTCCAATTTGTTTGATATTGTGAATGAGGGCGTGAATTAATGCGGAATCGCAGGGAGCTTTTTACAGCTTTGCTAAAGCCTAAGCAAAAGGGCTTTATGCCCTTGCCCCCCTATAATTCCAATCGCTTTCTTTTTTCTGAATTTTGTGGGCAATGTATCACGCAATGGCAAGAACAAACGCCTTGTGTGCGGGTTTGTGAGGAAATTTATAATAAAGAAAGCAAAAGCGGAATCCTAAAAATAGCCGACAATAAGGTTTATATTGATTTTACAAGTAGTGGTTGTAAGCTCTGTGGAGAATGCGCAAGGGCGTGTCCAAAAGATGTGCTAGAGGAGGAATCTACAAAGGAACAGAATCCAAATTGGAATTTTGTTGTTAAAATCAACGCATTAACCTGCCTAGCGTATCATAAAACCCTGTGTTGCACCTGCAAGGATATTTGTTATAGCATACTAGGAAAGAATCAAGCGATTGCTTTTAGCGGGTTGTTTTATCCCGAGATTCAAGAAAATTGTATCGGTTGTGGAGAATGTATCGGGGCTTGTCCTGCACGAGCGATTGTGCTAGAATCCAAAGAATAAATTGCAAGATAAGGAATCAAAATGAGAAAGAAATTTTATCCCAGTGCATTGCTTTTTTTGTTTTTACTCTTTGTGCCTTTAGTGGCGCAAGAGGAGATTGAAAGCGCACAAACTACACAAAATGCAGAAGCAAAAGTGCGAAAACCGCAAAAGATTATTACTCTGCAAAACAATATTGTTGTTACAAATTTAGTGGGGGATTCTTTGCTAATTGGCACAGATTTTGGAGAGGTTTTGGAGCTAAAGCTTGAGGAATCCTCGCCAAAATTGCTTGTGAAGCTTCCCGATATTGCGAGTTTTTATGCGGAATCTTACGCACCTAAAGTGTATAGTGTGGATAGACTAGGAGAGAGGATTCTAATCCATAGTGAGGGCAATTATGGCACAAAGAATCTTTTTTTATTTTCTAAGGGGCATTTGGAGGCATTACCTAATGTGGAATCGCTAAATATCAAAAAAGCGGCTTTTGTGAATGAAGCACAGATTTTTTTAGGGTTAGCGAGTAATGAGATTATGCTGTATGATTTAAACAAGAAGCAGATTCTTTATCGTAAGCAACTCTCCGAAGCTTCCTTTTCTGACTTTGCATTAGAGATTCCAAGTAATCGCTATGTGGTGACGTGTGAATCGGGGATTTTGTATTTTGGCTCTATTGATAGCGGAGAAGTGATTGCGGAATTGGAGGGCGAGAATAAGGACAATGTGTATCAAGTGAAATTTTCTAAAGTGGGCGATACGATGACTTTTATTGCCGCAGGGCAAGATAGACACGCGGGTGTGTATCGGCTGAATTTAAAGACAAATAGAGTGGAATCCTATGGAATCGTGGCGGATTTCTTGGTTTATAGCGTGGGTTTGAGTGCGGATTCTACATTGGGGGCTTATATGCAAAATGAACAGAGTGATATTTGTATCTTTAAGACAGATTCCAAAGAGGAAGTTGCTAAACTTTTGGGGCATAAGAGTTTGCTTAATAACATTATTTTTGTGGATTCCAAGCAAATCATTAGCAGTGAAGATGGTAGAAATATTTTAATTTGGAATCTGTAAGGAGTGAAAATGCAAGAAGAGGATTTTAATGTTTCAAGCCTTGTGGTGCTATGTGCGCCTAGTGCAATTGCAAGGCTATGGGAAGCAATTAACGCAATTAGCGGGGCTGAGTGCCATTACAAAGACGAAAGCGGCAAAATCATCGTAACTTTGGAATCCCAAAGCATTGAGGAGGAAATCAAGCTTTTAAAGAGAATTGAAGGCTTAGAGGGCGTGATTTCAGCGCAGATGATTTATGCCTACCATAGCACAGAATTAGAGGAAATGCGTGAGGAGATTGCACAGCAAGACGCGATTCCAGCAATCTTAAAAGAGGACAAAAGTGCGGATAAAATTACTTATAGTGGCGATGTGCAAGGCGCGTTAGATACGATTTTAAAGGTGCAAAAGTAAGCGAGATTTTTAAAGGAATCCCTAATGGGTGGCAAAGTTTATGCTAAAGATTGCCCACTGCGTCATTGCGAGGCGCACGCAATGCTTCCTTCTCTTTTATCGCCTCCCCAACTCCGTCATTGCGAGATTCCACTTACTGACTACTTCGTCATTGCGAGGAATGAACGCAGTATGTCCTCCTTTGTCCGTCATTGCGAGAAAATTTGAAAAATTTTCGTGGCAATCCATAAACTTGCATACTTTACGCTTTACCACCTCTGTCATTGCGAGACTTCGTAAGATACACCCTCTCTGTCATTGCGAGGAATGAGCAAAGCGAATGACGAAGCAATCTATAAACAAAGGAAGTCCTAGAAGTCCGCAATGGAATCTTTAAAGTCAAGATTAGGTTATAGATTTGCAAGTGTGGGTGAGTTGCTGACGCAACGCACGCTTCGCTACGCTCGCAATGACGTAGTAGTTACATTTTGTCATTGCGAAGCCTTTAGGCTGAAGCAATCTATAATGCAGTGCAATGATAGGCTTTTTGGGAGAGGATTTGAAACCCTATAAACTTGTTTGCAATCATTAAGGATTCTCCCAAACCCACAATTAAGGACAAAACGAAAAGTGGCAGTAACAAAAAATAAATAATTGTAAGTTAAGAAATTTTCTTTGTATCCCTAGAACTTTTGTTTTTTCATCATCGCTTATGTAGCATAAATATTGCTTATTTCTTATGTCAATATTAGTAAATCTCAAAAAATATGCACACTAATAAGCATTTTGAAAAATTGACAAATGAACTTAAGGTTTAAAGATAAAAATATGGATTTAAACAAGAAAGGAAATGTATCGCACTTAAAAATCAAAGCGCGATACAAAAGATATTATACTAATTCAATGATTGCCATAGGTGCGGCATCACCAACTCTTGTGCGCGTTTTAATGATTCTTGTATAACCACCATTTCTATTTGCATATTTTGGTGCAATTTCTTTCACTATTTTTTTTACAGAATCTTTATGTTGCAAATGCGCAAATACTAAACGATGAGCCATAGAATCGCCTTGCTTAGCCTTTGTAATAAGCTTTTCAAAATAGCTTTGCAATTCTTTTGCCTTTGGCAGTGTAGTTTCTATTTTTTCACTCGCAATTAATGCAATAGAAAGATTTTTCAACAAAGCCTTTCTATGAGAGCTTGTGCGCCCTAATTTTCTATATCCGTGTCCGTGTCTCATCTATTATCCTTTTAGTTAGAAAATTTTTTCTTAAGTAATATCAGTAAATCTCCGGGAATTTCTTTGCCCATTGGATAACCTAATTCCTCTAATTTAGCGGCAATTTCATCTAAAGATTTCTTACCTAAGTTCTTAATATTTTTAATTTGGTCTTCGCTAAGCAATACTAACTCACCCAAATATTTAATTCCCGATCTATCAAGGCAGTTAAAGCAACGTGCGCTGAAATTTAACCGATCAATACTTTGAGACAATACTTTAATCTCTGGACGATCTTCATCACCATTATGCATTTCAGGGACTTCAATATTTAATTCAGAATTAAAAATAGCCATTTGCTTATGCATAACGCTTAAAGCATTTTTGAAAGCAGTTAATGGATCAATTTGCCCATCTGTTTGAATATCAAAAATCACTTTCTCGTAATTTGGATCATCTTCTACCAACATATTCTCAAAAGCATATGTTACATTAGTAACAGGTGTAAAGTAGGAATCCAACGGCATAAACCCATCTGGAATCGTACTTCTAACATCTTCGCTAGGCACATATCCAATTCCCTTACAAACCACAATAGAGAAATTCAACACTGCATCTTCATTAATGGTTGCCAAATGAATATTTGGTGTAACAACATCAATGTAATCATTAACTAAATCTGCTCCCGTGATTACCTTTGGACCTACAAATTTATAATCTACACTGATGTTTTTGCTGTCATCTTTGCCTTTAAAGCGAATTGTTTTAAGATTAACAATAAAATGTGAAACATCTTCCACCACACCGCGCACAGCGTCAAACTCGTGCGCCACACCTTCAATCTTTAAAGCAATGGGCGCAAAGCCAACAGAGCTTCCTAGTAGCAAACGGCGTAAAGGATGCGCTAGCGTAATTGCATACCCTGCTTCAAATGGATATGCTGTAATTTCAATTTTATTGACACCGATTTCTTTTACTTCAATCTTTGTTGGAACATGAGGAGAAGTTTTAATACTTTTCATACTTAACACCCTCCTACAAATTATTTAGAATACAACTCAACAATGAGCCTTTCTTCAATTGGAATAACCACTTCTTCGCGCTCTGGCAAACGTGTAAAGATTCCAAAGACTTTATCTTGATCCACATCAACCCAAGGAGCAATTCCAGTTTGCTTTGTAAGCTCAATTGCTCTTTGAATTTGCGGATTCTTTTTAGTCTTCTCACAAACCTCAATCTTTTGTCCCGCATCCACTAATGCAGATGGAACATCTAATCTCTTACCATCTACTAGAATATGTCCATGCACCACAAGTTGTCTTGCAAATCGTCTTGTTGTGGCAAATCCCATTCTATATACGACATTATCCAATCTTCTTTCAATGAGCTTCACAAGGTTTTCCCCTGTATTCCCCTCTAAACGATTTGCTTCAATAAAAATGGAACGGAACTGCTTTTCGGAGATTCCATACATCATTCTTGCTTTTTGTTTCTCACGCAACTGAATCCCATATTCTGAAATTTTCCCTCTTCTTTGTCCGTGTTGTCCCGGACCATAAGGACGCTTATCTAACGCACTTTTCCCTGCTAATCTGCGCTCACCTTTTAATGCAAGGCTAACACCAAATCTTCTTTCAATCTTCTCAACAGGACCTCTATATCTTGCCATTCTCTCTCCTTACACTCTTCTTCTTTTTGGCGCACGGCAACCATTGTGTGGCAATGGTGTAACATCTTTAAACCATAACACTTTAATGCCTTCAATACTTCCTAAGCTTTTTACTGCAGTTTCGCGTCCGCTTCCGGGACCTTGAATCTTTACTCCAAGCTCTTTGATTCCGTGTTCTTTTGCTTTAGAAACCGCATCTTCAACCGCTTGTTGCGCTGCGTAAGGAGTTGATTTCTTACTTCCTTTGAATCCCAATGCACCCGCTGTACTCCAGCAAATGACATTACCCATTTCATCTGTGATAGTTACGCTTGTATTGTTAAAAGCAGCGGAGATATGAATGATCCCTCGAGCAATATTCTTTTTGACAACTCTTTTTTTATTTACATTTCTTTTAGCCATTATTTACTCCCTATTTTGATGCACTACCAACGGTTTTTCTCTTACCTTTACGTGTTCTAGCATTATTTTTTGTTGTTTGCCCACGCACAGGAAGCCCTTTGCGATGCCTAAGACCGCGATAATTACCTAAATCCATAAGAGCCTTAATGTCCATTGTAACTTTTTTGCGCAAATCACCCTCTACGATATGATGAGATTGAATTTCCTTTGCAATCGCGGAAACTTCGCCCTCACTAAGGTCTTGAACCCTTTTGTCATAAGAGATATTCACAGCATTTAAAATATCTCTTGAAGTCTTTAAACCAATACCATAAATATAGGTTAAAGCATATTCGATTCTCTTTTTCTTGGGTAAATCAACACCAGCAATTCTCGCCATTATTCTTCCTTTTATCCTTGTCTTTGTTTATGTTTTGGATTCTCGCAAATTACGCGAATCACGCCTTTTCTTTTGATAACCTTGCATTTGTCGCACATTTTTTTGACAGAAGGTCTAACTTTCATTACTTACTCCTATTCTCAAGGGGACTACCCTATAAAATACATTGCGTTTTTAGGGAAAAATCCCTAACACATCACTTTGGAATGCTCTAAATTGCTTTATCACTTCCTAAAAACAGGCATTGAGTTTATAGTCCTCAAGGCGTATCCAATTCACCCAAACGACTATAACCGCAAAATTATTTTTGCAATAAAGCGCGGATTATATTTAAAATCTTATTAAAATCTACTTATACCTAAAAGTAATTCTACCCTTATCTAAACTATAAGGCGTTAATTCAATTTTTACCTTATCGCCTTGTAGAATCTTAATATAGTGCATTCGCATACGCCCTGCAATATGGCACAAAATAATATGCCCATTTTCAAGCTCTACACGAAAAGTTGCATTTGGCAAAGCTTCTTTTACGATTCCATCGACTTCAATTACATCATCTTTAGCCACTTTTATTACCTTCCTTTTATTCTACGGATAAAATTTCCGCTTTTCCATTAATAATTGCAACTGTATGTTCATAATGGCTTCCTTTCAACCCATCTACTGAAACCACACTCCAATCATCTTCCAAGATTCTTGGCTCACCATCTTTTTGACAAATCATCGGTTCAATACAAAAAACCATTCCTTCTTTGATTTTGTCGCCTTGCTTAGCTTTTTTGCCCTCCAAATAGTTTGGAATCTCTGGTTCTTCGTGCGGCTTTCTACCGATTCCGTGCCCACAAAAACCACGCAAAGGGACATAACCATAATCTAAAATGAATTGCTCTATTAAAGCACTCAATTCTTTAAAATGCATTCCCACTTTGATTTGACTAATTGCAAAATACAAAGCGTCCTTAGAACACGCAATCAAACGTTGGTCTGCTTGTGAAATCTCGCCAACTCCGCAAGTAATTGCCGCATCACCATACCAACCATTCAGTTGCGTTCCAATATCAAGCCCGACGATATCGCCAACTTGCAATTTATACTCATTTGGGATTCCGTGAATGATAACTTCATTGACTGATGTGCAAACCGAACCATTAAAACCATACAGCCCCTTAAAAGAAGGAGTTGCGCCACAAGAGCGAATCATATCTTCACCCATAGTATCCAACTCTTTAAGGGTAATGCCGGGTTTAATTTGGCTTTTTAAATGGTTCAATGTTTTACCCACGATTCTACTTGCAGCCCTTAGAGAATCTATTTCAGCAGGTTTTCTAATCGCTATTGACATTACAATCCTACCGCACTTAATGTTTTGTATTTATTCATATAAATTTGCGCTTCAATTTTGCGCATTGTATCCATCGCCACTTGCACAACAATTAATACTGCAGTCCCTCCAAAATAGAAAGGCACACCAGAAGCCTTTACTAAAATCCAAGGCAAAGTTGCAATAATTGCTAAATATAATGCTCCCCAAAAAGTGAGTTTATTGGCGACATCTGTTAGAAAATTTGCGGTGCCTTCACCGGGACGGATTCCGGGTATAAATCCACCTTGTTTTTTTAGATTTTCAGAAATATCCTTTGGATTAAACACAATGGAAGCATAAAAATAGGCAAAAAACATAACCAAAAAAAACATTATCACATTATAAAAATAGCCATTGGGATTCAAAAAATCCGCAATTTGCATTACAACACTATTCGATGAGCTTTGCAAAATTGTACCCGGAAACATTAAAAGTGCCGATGCAAAAATGGGTGGAATCACACCGCTTAAATTCATCTTGATTGGAATGTAATTCATAATCCTTTTATCTTGATTCTGCATTACAACTTTACGCGAATAAGATACTGGGATTCTACGTTCTCCAAGCTCCACATAAATAATGCAAGCCACAGTTGCAATAATAATCGCAACGATAAATAGCAACACAATCCAACTAATCTGATTTGTATTCACAAGATTAAATGTCCCCGCAATTGCACTTGGAATCCCAGATACGATTCCGCAGAAAATAATCAGGCTAATCCCATTGCCGATACCTCTTTGTGTGATTTGCTCACCAATCCACATCAAAAGCATCGTCCCGCAAAGCATAGAAAACGCTGAAATTGCAATAAACACATTCATATCAATTAAAATTGCTCCGTTTGCTCCTGTCCCAAGACTTTTTAAGCCAATAGACACGCCCACTGCTTGAACGATTGTAATGACAATGGTTGCATAACGAATGATTTGCATATACTTTTGCATACCATCCCGTTCTTTTTTCATTTTACCAAGATTGGGAAAAGTAGAAGCTAAAAGCTCCATAATGATAGAAGCTGTGATATAAGGCATAATCCCAAGTGAGATGATACTTAAACGTTCCACAGCATTACCGCTAAACATATTAAACAATCCTAAAGCATTGGAAGCGTTGTTATCAAAAAAAGCTTTAATGACGGAAGTATCTACACCGGGAACAGGTACATAAGCCAATACGCGATAGGCTAAAAGCAAGCCTAGCGTAATAAGAATCTTATTGACAAGTGTTTTATTCATTATTCTTGTCCGCTTGTCTTAATTCTCTCATCTTTGATTTTTGGCGTAAGACTCTTGGCTCCTGTACCAATCAATTTAATTTTTTTTGTATAAGATGGGAATTTATGCACACCTTTGATACTTTCAAAAGTAATTTCCGTTAAATCTGCCACAGCTTTAATCGCATCTACATTAATCACATAAGGTTTCTCAATGCGACTTGTGAATCCAACCTTTGGAAGACGTCTTTGCAAAGGTTGTTGCCCACCCTCAAAACCTCTTTTTTGTTTAGAGCCTGTTCTTGCAGTCTGACCTTTACCACCTCTTGTAGAGGTTTTACCCATACCGCTACCTTGTCCGCGCCCTACTCTTTTAATTTTTTTTACACTACCCTTAGCAGGTGCTAAATTCTCTAATGCCATAGATTTCTCCTTATGCTTTTACCTTAGAAAGTGCTTCAATGGTAGCACGCACAACATTATAAGGATTATTAGAACCTAATGATTTTGTCAAAATATCCTTAATCCCCGCCTTCTCCAAAACCGGACGAACTGAACCACCTGCGATAACACCTGTTCCCTCGCTTGCGGGCTTTAGCAAAACAACACTTGAATTGTATTTTTCTTGCACATCGTGTGCAATCGTTGTTCCTTTGATATTTACCTTGATGATATTTTTAAACGCATCGTCAATGGCTTTTTTAATCGCATCAGGGACTTCCTTTGCCTTACCCAAGCCAAAGCCAACCAAACCCGCTTTGTTACCAACAACAACCAAAGCATTAAAACGGAATCTACGCCCACCTTTAACGACTTTTGTAACGCGCCCGATATTTACAACATATTCTTCAAATTCTTCTCTATTGATTTCCATATTTACCCCTAAAGATTAATTCCGTTTTCACGGAGAGAATCAGCAAAAATTGCAACAACGCCGTGATACAAATAGCCATTTCTATCAAAAAGCACTTCTGTAATGTTTGCTTTTTTAAGACTATCTGCAAGAGCAGCCGCAATTTTTTTTACATCTTCTTTATTGTTTTTTAAGCCCATTTTTTTGCCATCAACACTTGCCAATGTTACGCCTTTTGTATCATCAATAGCTTGTGCATAAAAATATCTGTTTGAGCGAAAAATACTTAATCTCGGAGTGGTAGCGCATCCAAAAACCTTAGCACGGATTCTTAATTTTCTTTTGAATCTTAAACTTCTTTTTTGTTTAATAATCTTATTTATCATTATCTATCCTTATTTTTTAGAAGTTTTACCAGCTTTGCGGATAATGCGCTCATCTGAATATTTTATACCTTTACCTTTATAAGGCTCTGGTGGTCTAAATTCTCTAATTTCTGCCGCAATTTGCCCAATTTGTTGCTTATCGGCACCCTTAATAACAACAATATTTTTATCAACACTGATTTCAACACCTTCGGGAATGTCATAATTAACAGGGTGAGAGAATCCAAGCGCAAGCTCTAAAACTTTGCCTTTTACAGCGGCTTTATAACCTACACCATTAATTTCTAACTGCTTTGTAAAGCCCTCTGTCAAACCTACAACAATATTATTTGCTAACGCTCTATAAGTCCCCCAATATGCTTTTGCTTGTGCATTTTCTCCATTCAACGAAAAAGTTAATTCGCCATCTCTAAATGAAACACCTACGCGACCATAAGTTTCTAATTCTTTTGTAAGTTTGCCACCCTTAAAAACTATTTTGCTTCCTTCAATGCTCACCTGAACACTACTTGGAATGCTAATAGGTTTCTTTCCAACTCTTGACATTATATTCTCCTACCAAATACTGCAAAGGGCTTCACCACCCACATTTGCTTTATAAGCATCTTCGTTTGCAATGACGCCTTTACTCGTGCTTACAACAATCGTTCCATAGCCATTTTTAAAACGTTTCAATTCATTTCTGCTTTTATAAACGCGTCTTCCAGGCTTTGAGATTCTAGTGATTTCATTAATGACCGTGCGCCCTTTTTCATCATATTTTAACACGACATCAATGGATTGTTTCTTGCCTTGCTCTACAACTTTGAATCCCTCAATAAAACCCTTTGCTTGGAATACTTCCAAGATAGATACAACAATTTTTGCATAATACAAATTTGTTGTATCTAAGCGTCTCATACTTGCATTTCTAATTCTAGTCAATGAATCTGCAATAATATCATTTACCATCTTATCCCCTTACCAACTTGCTTTTCTAAGTCCGGGTATTAAGCCCTCATTGCCCATTTTACGTAGGCAAACACGGCAAATACCAAAATCTCTATAAACAGAATGTGGTCTTCCACAAATAGAACATCTTGTATATGCTCTAACTTTAAACTTAGGCTTTCTTGCCGCCTTTGCAATCATAGACTTCTTAGCCATTGTTTCTTCCTTTCGCAAAAGGTAAGCCAAAAAGTTCAAGCAATTTGAATGCATCTTTATCATTTGTCGCTGAAGTTACAAATGTGATATTCATTCCGTGGCTTACCATAATATCATCATACACTACTTCTGGGAAAATGAGTTGCTCATTGACACCAAAACTATAATTTCCCCTACCATCAAACCCATTGCGTGGAATCCCACGGAAGTCTTTTACTCTTGGAAGCGCAATAACAATCAATTTTTCTAAAAAGTTATACATTTGGTTGCCTCTTAGTGTTACCTTTACACCCATTGGCATTCCCTCACGCATTTTAAATCCCGCAACAGACTTCTTAGCAATCGTAATCACTGCTTTTTGCCCTGCAATGAGCGAAATAGTGTCGGCAATATTTTGCATAATTTTTGTATCTTTTGCGTGCATACCCGCACCCACACTGATAACAATTTTCTCTAGCTTTGGCAAAAGCATAGGATTTTTAATTCCCAATTCTTCTGCTAACTTTGGTTTAATTTCATTTTTATAGGCAGTCTTTAAAGCAAACATAAATTAGCCCTCCGCTTTCTTAACATTTGAAATATGTATTGGCATTTCTTTATCCACAAAACCGCCCTTTGGATTCTTATCGCTTGGCTTCACGGCTTTTTTTGCCACTTTGCAACCCTCCACAATGACTTGTGAATCTTTAGGTAACACACGTAAAACTTTAGCTTTTTTACCTTTATCATCACCGGCAATTACTTCTACCAAATCACCTTTTTTAATTTTAAATTTCGCCATTATAATACCTCCGGTGCTAAGGACACGATTTTCATAAAGTTGGCATAACGGATCTCTCTGCCAACAGGTCCAAAGATACGCGTTCCAATAGGTTCTCTTTTGCTATCCAAAATAACCGCTGCATTATCATCAAAACGAATTAAAGCCCCATCTTCACGGTGCAATTCTTTTTTGGTTCTAACCACAACCGCTTTAACAACTTGACCCTTTTTTACTTTTCCGCTAGGAAGTGCTTTTTTTACAGAGGCGACAATCACATCACCCACTGTTGCATAACGTCTTTTGCTTCCGCCCAAGACTTTAATGCACATTACCTCCTTTGCTCCACTATTGTCTGCAACATTTAATCGTGTAAAACTTTGAATCATAATTCAACTCCTACAGATACAACTTTATGGAGTGCAAACGCCTTTCTTTTAGAAATTGGCTTACACTCAATCGCTTCAATAACATCTCCAACTTTCGCGCTATTATTCTCATCATGCACGATATAACGCTTAAATCTTTTAACGATTTTTCTGTATTTTAGATGCATAACACGTCTTTCAACAAGAACTGTTACGCTTTTATCGCCAGATTTTGTAACTACTTTACCAGCGATAATTCTTTTATGCGGTTGCACATCACTCATTTACGCCCTCCTTTTTGCATTTAGAGCCGTCTTGATTCTAGCAATATCTTTTTTTGCAACTCTAATTTCGCTTGAATTTGTCAGCTGCATTGTTCTTAGCTTTAAGTTTAACTCAAATAAAAGCGTTTCTTTTTCTTTCAATAGAGTATTTAACTCTTCTAATGTCTTGGTGTTAATCTCAGTATATTTCATTTTCACCCTCTCTTGTTACAATTTTTGTTTTAAAAGGGAGTTTGCTTTGTGCAAGAGCTAATGCGCTTCTCGCAAGTGTTTCATCAACACTTCCCATTTCATAAATGATTCTACCGGGCTTAATATTCATCACCCACTTATCCACAGCACCTTTACCTTTACCCATCCTTGTTTCAAGAGGTTTAGCTGTTAATGGCTTATCGGGAAAAACACGAATCCAAACCATACCTGTTCTCTTTGTCGCACGAGTCATTGCAATACGCGCTGCTTCAATTTGGCGAGAGTCAATTCTCCCATGCTCAAGTGCTTTGATTCCAAACTCACCAAATGCTAATGAAGTTCCACGAAACGCCTTACCACGATTCCGCCCTTTCATTTGCTTTCTGTATTTTGTTCTTTTTGGCATTAACATAATTATTGCCCCCTTCTCTTTCTAGCTGGACGGCTTGATTTTTCTTCGCCCTCTTCATTTTGCTTTTCAGCTTGAATTCCTTTTTGTAAAACTTCACCTTTAAAAATCCAAACTTTTACACCAATGTTTCCATAAGTTGTCAAAGCCTCTGCAAAACCATAATCAATTTTTGCTCTTAGCGTATGGAGCGGGATTCTACCTTCCATATACCATTCTGTTCTTGCCATTTCAGCACCCGCCAAACGACCGGATACACGAACTTTAATGCCTTTTGCTCCAGATTTAATTGCACCTTGCATCACCTTTTTCATTGCGCGCCTAAATGCAATTCTTCTTTCAAGCTGTGTTGCAACACTTTCTGCTGCAAGTTGTGCATTACTTTGTGGCTTTTTAACCTCTTTAATATTAATAAAAATATCTTTATTAGCAATCTTTTTCAAAGATTCTTTAAGCTTTTCAACATCTGCACCCTTTTTACCAATGATGATTCCCGGACGTGCCGCAACAACCGTTACACGCACTTTTTTAGCAGTGCGCTCAATCAAAATATCACTGACACTTGCATAGTAAAGCTCTTTTTTTAAGAATTTTCTGATTTTGTGATCTTCAGCAATATTTTGTGGTGCGCCATTAAATGACGGAAACCATCTGGATTCCCAATTTCTATTGATGCCAAGTCTTAGACCAATCGGATTAACTTTTTGACCCATTACTTATCCTTACTTTTTTGTGATACTTCCACAAGAATATGTGAAGTTGGTTTTCTAACTGGAGTTGCTCTGCCTCTTGCTCTTGGCGTGAAACGTCTAAGCACAGGACCTGCATCCACTCTACAAGATGAAACAATAACATTTTCAGCCTCATAACCTCCATTTGCAACCGCAGACGCAATTACTTTAGAGATAATTCTAGCCGCCTTATTTGGCATAAATTCCAAAGACGCAATTGCAAGTTCTGCATTCATTCCTTGCACTTCTCTCGCAATTAATCTTGCTTTTGTTGGCGATAAACGAATATATCTTAATAATGCTTTACTCATTTATAACCCCTTACTTGCCAATTTTCTTTTGGACACTGCCTTTGTGTCCCTTGAAGGTTCTTGTAGGCGCAAACTCACCCAACTTATAGCCCACGTGATTTTCTGTTACATAAACAGGAACGAAAGCTCTACCATTATGCACATTAAAAGTAAATCCAATCATTTCAGGAATAACTGTACTTCTACGTGACCACGTCTTAATCGGTTTATTGTCTTTTGTCTCTTTTGCTTTCATCACTTTTTTCATCAAATGTTCATCAACAAAAGGACCTTTTTTTATTGATCTAGCCATTTATTTTCCTTATTTTTTTCTTCTTGAAATAATTAGCTTATCGCTTGCTTTCTTTCTACGTGTTTTATAACCTTTAGCTGGCATACCCCACGGAGAAACAGGATGCCCACTTGAGCCTGTCTTGCCTTCACCACCACCGTGTGGGTGATCTACTGGGTTCATTGCCGCACCTCTTGTTTGCGGACGCACACCTAAATAGCGATTTCGTCCTGCTTTACCAATAGAAATATTAGCAAAATCTTCATTCCCAACCGTTCCGATTGTCGCCATACATTCACCCAAGATATAACGCATTTCGCCACTTGGCATTCTTAAGATTGAATATTTGCCTTCTCTACCCATTAATTGCGCACTAGCCCCCGCACTTCTTGCAAGTTGCCCGCCACGACCGGGATACATTTCAATATTATGCACCACTGTTCCAATGGGGATATTTTTAATTTTCATTGCATAGCCCAAACGAATATCCAAACCACCTTCCGCAGAAATAACTTTATCCCCAATCTTTAAACCGCTTGGTTGGATAATATAACGTTTCTCACCATCTGTATAAGTGATTAACGCGATTCTACAATTTCTGTATGGATCATACTCAATTGTGCTAACTTTACCCTCTACATTAAACTTATTGCGTTTGAAGTCAATAATTCTGTAAAGTTTTTTTGCTCCACCCTCTTTATGGCGACTTGTGATTCTACCATTATTATTGCGTCCCGCGTGTGCAGGAAGTTTAATCAACAATTTTCTTACACTGGCTTTAGCAGTAATATTCTCTGAACTAAGGTTGCTCATAAATCGTCTGCTTGGAGTGTATGGTTTATAAGTTTTAATTGCCATTCTTTACTCCTTATACCGCTAGTGATTCAATTTTTGCGCCTTCTGGAAGTTGCACATAAAACTTCTTGAAGTCGTTTCTCTTACCAATAACACCGCGGAATCTCTTAACTTTCCCTTCTTGTCTTAAAGAATTAACAGACAATGGCGTTACGCCAAAATACTCTTTAAACACTTCTTTGAGTTGTGTTTTGCTTAGTTTTGGAGAAGTTTGCACTACAAGAATGTTTTGTTCTTGAAGCTTTAGAGACTTCTCCGTATACATAATAGACTTAATATCTGTAATACTTGCCATCTTAACCCTCTTTAGTGATAGATTCAAAAAGCGATTTTTCAATCACTACAGATCTAAATGTTGCTGCCAAATACGCATTTAACTCCACAGCATCAATTAAGTAGCAATCTTTAATGTTTCTAAATGCTAAAAATGTTTTTTCATCAAAAAGTTCGGACACAAATAATGTGTTTCTTTGATTCAATGCTTTAAACATAGCATACGCATCTTTTGTTTTGCCACTCTCTACTTGGATTTTATCCACAATAAACAAACTTCCATTGTTTGCTTTTTCCAATAAAGCATATTGCAATGCAAGTCTTTTTTGTTTCTTATTAACTTTTAGACTATAGTTTCTATTGTTGCTAGGACCATGCGCAACACCACCACCTACAAATACAGGAGAAGTAATACTTCCTGCTCTTGCTCTACCGCCACCTTTTTGACTCCAAGGTTTCTTACCGCCACCACTTACTCTACCGCGTGTTTTTGCTGCCGCATTATTTGCACGCATTGAAGCTAAAAATGATTTGATATAAAGATAAAGATTGTGTGCATTGATATCTTTATAGCTTTCTGGCAATTGTGCTTCACCAGATTTTTTCAAATTTTTATCTAAAATAATTGCTACACTCATTTCACAACCCTTTAACCTACGATTTTTAACTTGCCAAATGCACCATTAAAGCCCGGAATAGAACCTTTCAACACCAAAATATTATGCTCTTTATCAAAAGAAATAATCTCGTTTTGGACGGTTACTTTCTCGTTACCATAATGTCCTGACATTTTTTTGCCCGGCTGAACACGACCTGGCCACTCACGATTTCCAATCGAACCCGGTGCTCTATGGAATCTACTTCCGTGCGCACCTGGACCACCTTGAAAATTCCAACGTTTCATAACGCCACTATACCCACGACCCTTTGTATTAAAAGATACTTTTGCTTTTTTTGCGCTATCCAAAGATGACAAATCCAAATCCCCAGCTTCTGTATTGCTCACTTCAAGCGTTGCAAATTTATTATATTCTTTATCAAGATTATATTTTTTTTGCTGCCCTGCTATGGATTTATTTAAGTTTTTTCCTTGATGATACGCAACTAACGCTTTTCCACCTTCTAACACTTCGCAAACCTTCGCAGTTTTTACTTTTACTAAAGTAACAGGAATACTTGGCTTACCAATCGTTCTACTCATTCCGATTTTTTCTACTAAAAATTCCATTTAGCCCCCTTATTTACCCATTGATCGGACTTCTACATCCACTTCAGGTGCCATATCTAATTTTGTCAAGCTATCAACAGTTTCTGGAGTAGCTGAAACAATATCAATGATTCTTGTATGCACTCTAATTTCAAACTGCTCTCTTGAATCTTTGTTGATATGGGGAGATTTTAAGACGGTATAGCGTCTTTTCTTGGTTGGAAGTGGAATAGGACCACGAATCTCTGCACCTGTTCTTTTCACTGCTTCTACGATTGAAACAACAGATCTATCAAGAACACGATGATCATACGCTTTTAACTTAAGTCTAATTTTTTCCATTTAGTTTTTCCTTCAAAGAACTCATCAACATCGCTGCTAATGTAATATATTTGGAAGCCGAAATTATACAAGCATTCCTTTGCTTTAGCAATACTTTTGCTATAAATCTTAATGTGTTTTTTGTAATTTATTTCCTTTATATAAGGACAAAATTACATCATTTTCAAAAATTCTTGATAATATTTCCACTTTTTTAAATATTCTTTGTGATGCTCCTTTACAAATTGCAATTCATCATCTAACTTCTCCGCTAACCTTTGACGCAACGCTGGTTGTGTCTTCAAAAAATCCAAAATATCTCTTTCACTAATTAGCCTTGAATTAATATCTTTTGCGTGTCTAATCAATGCCTTTACATAGCCTTGTAAATATTTCCTAACCGCATTATAAAGCACCTTATTTTTTTGCAATTTTATGTAATTTTCAGATTCTATTAACACCAACAAATCATCAAATTGACTTTCTAATTCCACAATTTCACCAATCATTTCCCTAGTAATATCTTTATAATTCTCCTTATCTTCTTGCAAGGAAAGCTTGCTAATCACAATCGGAATCCCACTGCCTATGGAATCTGTATTTGGAATATTTTTTAAAGGTTCTGTGGCACAAAACATATTTTCAATATCTTTAGAATCCGCATATAACGTCGCAGGTAATGCTAATAACTCACCGTTGGCGATATTGAATCTGTGGCTAAAAAAATTACGATCCTGTTCTTTTGGTGGAGCAAAATCAAATTTTTTGCTAAGTTTCTTAAAGGTTTCAAACGCATTTTCTAAACTCATTGCATTAAACTCAATACAAACAAATTCGCTTGCTTGCCCTTTAAACTTTTCCAATCTCTCTTTTAATCCCCAGTTTTGTTGTGCGTTTAAGAGATTTTCCAAAAACTCTACACGAGGATAATGCTTCATATCGCAATAATAATAGAAAGGCATTGGAAAAGAATAAGGCGTTGTGAGATTAAAAGATTTTTGAATTGGCAATATATAAGATTCCGCTGTGTAATTCTCAATATGATTTAATAAAGTTTTCAATACAGAGATTGGATCGCGCATAATCCAAAAAATTGGACATTTTTTAGTAATTAAATGCGCGAATTTATAATGACTTTCCTTCCAGTTAAGTGGATAAATATATGCAATTTTATCCTGCTTAGTCTCATACATTTGCTTGTAAGCAAAAAAGCTATCACCTCCGTGATTTGGAGCTAAAATGCCACATTTTTTAAAAAACTCCATAGTCGCCCCACCAGCAGATGCACCCTTGTGAAACCATATAAATTTATAAGTTTCTTGCAATGGTAAATTGATCCGCCACGCAAGCTCTGCAGGGATTTGCCGATAATCCACCTGTTTTGGGTTTAATAAAGGCGGATAGGGGTGTGCCTTTGCTTTATAAGTGGTAATAAATTCAATAGAAGTTAGCCATTGTGCGATGATTTCAAAGTTAGTTACAAAGAATTGTAGATTTTCAGAAGCAAGCTGTTGAATCTGCGGATAATCGTGGTGGAATCTTAAAAGATTATTAATCTCTTCATCTTCTAATAAAAATTCCCCCCCCCGCAAGCGTTGTTATTCCAATATTCCAGCAACTGCATCCTATTAAAAACCTGTTTCATACTTACACTCCAGATGAATTAAATAAAAGCTTAAATACTAGCAAAGCCTTAATTAAATCTCCATAAATTGTGGAATCCTAAATACTAGCAGATTCTAGGCAGCAATTCTCCGCTTGGATAATCCAAAAAGCGTTTTGCTCCAAATGTTGTTCGCAAAATCACTTTCTTAGGATTCTGTGTCATAGTGCAACCAATGTATGCGGCATCTTTTGCACCTTGTGAATGCAGAATCTCTAAAGCCTTTGTGGCGTCCTCTTTGGCGACACATAGCACACACATTCCCTCATTTGCTAGATTGTAGGCTTCAAACCCCAACAACTCGCAGATTCCGCGCACTTGTGGGAGGATTGGCAAATGCGCCTCCTCAATCTCTATGCCAATATTTGAAGCGTTTGCCCATTCGTTTAACACGCTTGCGATTCCACCGCGCGTAGCATCTCTTAATGCATAAAGTCTAATTTCTTCTTTAAATAAAGGCTCTAAAATGGGATAAAGCAACGCACAATCACTCTGCAAATCACTATGTAAATTAATGCCCTCACGATTAGAATAAATTACCGCCCCGTGTGTGCCGATATTTCCACTGACAATAATTGCGCAATCTTGTGGAATCCTAAACGCACTTAAGTTTAGATGTGGGTGCAAAAACTCACCTATCGCGGTTGTTGTGATGAAAATTTTATCCAAAGCTCCTTTGGGAAGCACTTTTGTATCTGCTGAAATCAGCTTTGCTTCACTTTGTTTTAAGATTTTAGCGAAGGATTCCACAATACATTTTAAATCTGCAATCAAGAATCCCTCCTCTAGCATAAAACTAGCACTCAAATAACGCGCCTTTGCTCCCATCATTGCCACATCATTGCAACTGCCACACACACTAAGTTTTCCTATATCACCTCCCGCAAAAAACAAAGGAGAGACGACATAACCATCGGTGCTTACAGCAAATTTACCGCTCTTAGAATCTGTGATTCCGGCGTCCTCACCACCACCTATTACGCAACCTTCCAACAAAGGGTAAAAAAGCTCCGTAATAAGATTTTGTGATTCCACACCCCCACTGCCGTGACTTAATAAAATAGAATCCAAAATTTGCATCATTGACCTTTTTTTAAAAAATAGGTGTAGCTATAAGCCGAGTTCTGTTTATGTGGTTATTTATCTACATTTTACTTCGCAGTAAAATTCTAGCGATGGACTAAAATTTGGGATACTAACCATACCCATCTTGCTGCGGATTGGGCTTGCAATGCGAAACATTTTGCAATGCTTCCGGTAGGCTCTTACCCCACCTTTTCACCCTTGCTGTTGCGGTTTATTTTCTGTTGCGCTTTCCCTTAGATTACTCTAGCCATTCTTTAAATGGAATCCTATCCCAAAGCAGCTCGGACTTTCCTCTCTTTAAAGCAACCACGCGCTACACCTAAGGCGAGATTTTAGCACAATTAGACTAAGTGTAAATTTAATCTACGATTCCGTATTGCGCTTTAATAAAACGCACCGCACTTAATGCATCTTTTACGATATTTTGCGTATAGGTTTGCAAAATTTCTAAAGAAGCATAACCGCTTAAAACTCCAACACTTTGGATTCTAGCGTTGTTTGCCGCTTGAATATCCAAAGGCGTATCACCCACCATATAAATATTTGCATTGGGAGTCTTTGGAAAATACTTTAAAGCCGTTAAAATCGGTTCTGCATTGGGCTTAGGGTTAGTTACATTTTCTCTCCCAATTACACAAGTAAAATATTTTGCAATCCCTAAATATTCCAAGAGACTTTTAGAATATTCTCCCGTTTTTGTCGTAACAACCCCTAACATTGCAAACTTAGAAGCCTCCAATATAGCCTTTTTTGCGCTAGGCAAAAGTGTTGTCTTAAGATTGCAAATTTTGCGATAATGCTCCTTATATACCACGATATATTCTGGTATCTCTGCTTCACACACGCCAAGCGCACCAAACATATACTCTAGCGGATGTCCGATATGTTGTGTAACATCTTTATATGTGGGAATAGGCGCGCCAAAATGCCTAAAGGCAGCACAAAACCCCTCATAAACCGCCTGCGTAGAGTCAATTAGAGTTCCATCTAAATCAAATAAAATAATATATTGCATTTGCGATTCCAATTATTTAAAAATAGTGGTTAAAATATCTTTTTCCAAACCATAAAGCGCATAGCGAATCTCTTTAAACTTCTCGCTTTCTTGAATGCAATCTAGTTTCAAAAGCTCTTCTAAAACGCGTGCGGATTCTTGAGCGCGTTTAAAGTTTGCGATGAGAATTTGCCCTAAATCCTCTCTTTTTTGCTCCTCTGCGGTAGAAGTTTTTAAAACATCTTTCACAGAATCGCGTGTGTGAATCAAAGAAAGATAACCTTCTAATTTGCATTGATGACGTAGATTTTTTAAAGAAAAGGCGAAGTTTTTGCTATTAAATCCGTAACGAAGAATATCCTCTACTACGCGGATTCCCTCACGCAAACGATTCAAATTTGCGTCTATAACGCGCAGAGTTTGCGCATTATAGGGATTTTTATTATTCTTTTGAATTAAAGATTCCAAGAATTTGCAATAAAGAGATAAAGAGGTTTAAGAAGTCAAGATATAGACTAACAGCCGCCATTACCGGGCTATCGTATAAACCACGCACGATATTTTGTGTATCATAAGCAATAAAAATGCTAAACAAAATTGCACCTGCCCCCGCTAAAACAACTTGTAGAATCGGGCTTCCCAAGAATAGGTTAATTAAAGAACCCACAACAACAACAATTAATGCGATAAAAAGCATTTTGCCCATACTTGCTAAGTCTTTTGTTGTGCGCAATGCAAAAATACTCATCACTCCAAAAATTGCTGTTGTGAGTAAAAATGCTTGTGCGACAATCGCCGCTCCACCGGGCATTCCTAAGATTCTGCTTAAAATTGGTGTCAAGGTTAAACCTGTTGTAAAAGTAAAGGCAAACAACAAGACCAGATTCAATCCGGGCTTGGATTTTGCAAACATTAATCCAAACAATAACGCAAATTCTAAAATCACAAAACCAATATAATATTGCGAAACAATATTTCCAAATGCAGAGATTCCGATATATGCACCTGCAGTGGCTGCAAGAAGCGAACCTGCAAAGAGTTGATAAGTTTGTTTGACAAAACTAATCAACGCAACATCGCTTTGGGCAAGGCTTTCATTGCCTACATTTGCTTGATAATTATCATAATGATTTAAAGGTTTTCTATCATACAAAGACATTGCAATCCTTTTAAAAAAAATTAAGTGCGCAATTATATCCCAATTAGCTAAGAATCGCATTAAATATGCTACAATTTTAAGCTTATTTAAAATCTATGGAAATTTAAAATGCAAAAAATTAAAGTCTTTATAAATGGTTTTGGCAGGATTGGACGCTCTATTACACGCACTGCGCTCTGTGAAATGCAAGATAAAATTGAAATTGTTGGGATTAACGACCTTGCAAATCCTGAAATGTTAAGCTATCTTTTAACGCACGATTCCGTGCATCAATGTAATCCTATTACGCGGAATTTTGCTCATCACTTAGATAACAAAAATTTTATTTTTAACGGCTGTGAGATTCCATTTTCACAAGCAAAAACACCAGAGGAAATTGATATTTGCGGTGCGGATATTGTGATTGAAGCAAGTGGCTTGTTTTTAACCCAAAGTGAGGTGGAATCCCATTTGCAAAAAGGCGCAAAACGCGTGATTCTCTCCGCTCCCGCAAAAGACGATACTAAAACTTTTGTGCTAGGTGTGAATCATACAGAATACAAGGGAGAGAAAATCATCTCTAACGCAAGTTGCACTACAAACGCCCTCGCTCCCGTTGTAATGCTGCTTGATGAGGCGTTTGGTGTAGAGAGTGGAATCCTAACAACAATCCATAGCTATACCAACGACCAAAACCTCATTGACGCGGCGCATCGCAAGGGAGATTTTCGCCGCTGTCGCGCTGCTGCGGTGAATATCATTCCTACCACGACAGGAGCTGCAAAGGCTCTGCATTTGGTGCTACCCAAAATGAAAAATAAATTGCACGGGCATAGTGTGCGCGTGCCGGTTCCTAATGTATCAATGGTGGATTTAAATGTGAATCTCAAAAACAAGGCAACACAAGAAGCAATCAATGCGGTATTTTGCGAGGCGGCTAATGGACAACTAAAAGGAATCTTGGGCGTTGATAGAGAATATGGCGTCTCTCAAGACTTTGTAAATTGTCCCTTAAGCGGTGTTGTTGCATTGGATTTAACCTTTGTTGTTGGTGAAAATATGGCAAAAGTGATGACTTGGTATGATAATGAATGGGGCTATTCTCACAGAATCTTAGAAATGGCTTGTTATATCTTAAAGGATTAGATTTGAAAAATATAAAAACTTTGATACACATTTTTCTTGGAGTATGCTTGTTAAGCAATCTCGCAGCAGCAAAAAAAACAGACGCAAAAGAACTACCGACGAAAAACACTCCCTTTAGCGTTTATGCGTTAAAAGGTAAGCAAGATGGACCCACTTTATTGGTGATTGGTGGAATCCACGGCGATGAACCGGGCGGATATTTTGCTCCTGCGCTACTTATGGATTTTTATCAAATCCAAAAGGGCAAAGTCATCGTTGTGCCAAACCTCAATCCCGATAGCATTATGGCGTTTCGGCGCGGAATCTACAAGGATATGAATCGTAAATTTGCAGTGATTAAACGCAATGACCCAGATTTTAACAATGTAGAATCCATTAAAAAACTCATTACGGATAAAGAAATAGATTTTATTATCAATCTACACGATGGACACGGGTTCTATCGTGAAAAGTGGGAAAACTCTATTTTTAATCCTAGAGCGTGGGGGCAAACCTATGTGATTGACCAAAAAACGCTTGAAGATGTGCCTTTTGGGGATTTGGATTCCATTGCAAAACAAATAGAATCCAAGCTGAATCAAAGTCTGCATTATGACTTCCATACCTTTGGTGTGCGCAATACAGAGACAAGAATCAAAGATGAGGAGCAGCAAAACTCCCTTACATATTTCGCCATTACCCACTTAAAACCCGCTATCGCCATTGAAACGAGCAAAAATATCACAGAATTGCCGCTTAAAACACTCTATCAGCTAAGCTCCATTGAAGCATTAATGGAGATTTTAGGCATTACATTTGAGCGCAAATTTGACTTGAATTTAGAGAATGTTACGCAAAAAGTCAATGATTTTGGTAGCTTGAAAATCAATAACAATATGCATCTTGACTTAAGTGGAATCCGTGATGTGATAAACTTCACACCGCTTTTAGCACAAAACAACCATTTTGATTTTACACATCCTTTAGGACGCGCCAAGAAAGTAAAGGGGGGCTATGAAGTCTATATCGGACATCAAAAAATTAGCTTTTTAAAGCAAGATATTTTTTCTATGCAGTGTAATTTAAAAACCTTAGAAATAGAACTAGATGGCAAAGTAACACAGGCAAATTTTGGTGAGACTTTGGATTTTAGTAAAGATTTTTTAGTGCGCAAACTTGAGGGGGTGCGGATTAATGTCATCGGCTATTCTAAAAAGGGCGTTGTGAGCGAAGATAATCTCTTAATCCATAAAAATGCAGTGGATACAAGATATTCCTTAGATAAGGCAAAAAGTATCTTTCGCGTGGAAGCCTATCAGGGTAAGAATTTTTGTGGTATGATTAATTTACGCGCCAAAGAATCAAAATGAATGATTTAAATTCTAAAAAAGTTACAAAGATTGCGGAATCTCCTTGTCAAAAAACTGCGGTTGTCCTGCTGAATATGGGAGGACCAAACTCACTTTTTGAAGTGAAAACTTTTTTAAAGAATATGTTTAACGACCCTTATATTTTGCCAATTAAAAGCGATTTTTTACGCGCAATGGTGGGGAGTTTTATTGTCAATAAACGTTTGGAGGAAGCGCAAAGCAATTACCAAAAAATCGGTGGTAAATCCCCACTTGTTGGGCATACTTTTGCACTATGTCAAGCCCTTAGCGCAATGGAATCGCAAATGTTTTTTACCTATGCAATGCGCTACACACCGCCCTTTGCAGATGGAGTTGTGCAGGATTTAAAGGGGCGTGGAATCCAAGAAATTGTGCTTTTTAGTATGTATCCGCATTTTAGCTACACGACTACGCAATCCTCTGTGCAAGATTTTTTACGCGCACTCAAAACACAGAATTTTTCCCCAAAGGTTAAGATTATAGAGCGTTATTACAAAGAGGAATCCTATAATCGTGTGATGATAAATAGAATCTTAGAAGCCCTCAATGGCGAGAACGCACAAGAATTTCATCTCATTTTTTCTGCACATTCTCTGCCACAAAAAAACATAGAAAGGGGCGACCCTTACCAAAAGGAGATTTTAGAAAATGTTGAGATTCTAAAGTCTATGCTAAAGGCACAAAGTGTGGAGTTTGCAAGCATAAAAGTTGCTTACCAATCCAAAATTGGACCCATAAAATGGCTAGAGCCAAACTTGCAAGATGTATTGCCAAAATACAAGGACAAAAAACTACTCATTTACCCCATTGCCTTTACGATAGATAATTCTGAAACAGATTTTGAGCTAAGCATACAATACCGCGCACTAGCGCAAAATATCGGAATCAAAGATTATCGTGTGGCAAAATGTTTGAATGCAACACCAAGCTTTGCGCGCTGCATTTTAGAGATTCTAAACTCACCACTCTTACAAGAGCTTACAACAAACTAAACTCTTTAGAGATTCTAACAATGAAAGGCAAAATATGCTAACAACCATTCCAATCCTACAAGACACACG
>JALEPE010000023.1 GCA_022766795.1 Helicobacter sp. | reverse complement strand
AATTCTTAGTGCCTACCTTAACCACTTCAATCTCTCTATTGTAAATTAACTTTTTTAGCATGTCAGATTTGATTAAACCCATGTCGTCAATTTCTTTTATGCTAAATAAAATTCCTTTTGGAAGTAGCTCGTCGTAGTTAGCAAAAATTTCCATTTCAAAATCCTAAAATTGTATTTTGTCATGGATAAGTATTGTTATAAAAAAATATTGCACTTTAAACTAATATTAAGTATTTTTTATGCTACAATACAATTAAAATTTAGTTAGATATTGGAATTTATTTTCTTTTGAAAAAGCAAGTGATATTAAAGAGAATAAAGCTAGGCATTTGAAGCTGTAAAATACCATAAGCAGAGATTGAAAAGCATAGAAACTAAAATGCTTATAGATATTGAAATATAGTAATTTTAAAGAGGTTTATTAAAGGTTTATTTATAGTTTCTTTATGGTTTCTTACTTATGAAAGAACAAGTATAAGAAACCATAAAGAAACCAATAAAAAACTAAAAGAAAACTATCTAAAAACTTTATAAATATTTAAGAATTTCAAAACATTTATCACCTTGATATCCATCAGTTAGTTTTAAAACTTGTGGATTACATTTTTCTAATTCTTTATACAAAAAATTAGCATTTATTGTCTTAGCATATTCTGGAAATTTTGCCTTAAAAAGTTCGTGAATATTTGGTCTAGATACCTTATGAAATTTGTTATATAAATGTTCCATCTTTTTTATTTTTTCTTCTTGTAATTTTATGTTTTCTTTTAATGCTGTTGGGATATGATTTTCTAAAAGATAGTTAGAAAAAATTTGAACAATTTTTTCATCTGTAACATTACTTATTAGCTTGATTTCATTTTGTGGAAAATCCATCGTTTCTTTTATATAGTAATTTACTATACAATTCATAAAATCAGGTAGCTCTTCGTCTATTTTGTTTTCTAATAAACTTATATTTTTTAAGGAATCGTAGCTTAAATGTTCTATATCATTTGGAGCTTTTAAAACATAATAATTTTCTGGTAAATTATAAGGCAAATATTCACTTTCTAACATAACTATTTTGAATTTGTCGCAAGTATTGATAGCATTATCGTTTATCACAATTGGCTTATTAGATAGTATATTTTCTATCAATTTCTTTTTTTCTTTATTGGCTAATGATTTAGAAGTTAGGTTGCTAAAATTATAAAATATTTTATTATCAAATTCTTTTTTATAATCTTTTTTAGATAATAAATTATCATCTACATCAAGGCAATATTTTTCTCCCAAAATTAGCTTAATTATATTATTAAACAAGATCTCTTTGCCAGACTTATTTCCACCAACAATAACTAATGCAAGTTGACATGTAGCTAAATCTTGTCTATGTATATATAAAGGGAGCATTATAAAATACAAATAGCACATAATTAAATTAAAGTATTCTTTTTTATTAGATGCCAAATAATATATATAATTTTGGATATAAGGCGGGCAAGTTACATTTTGGTTATTTTCATAAAGTTGATTTAAATATTGAGTTGGAGTAAATAAATTTTTACAATATGTTTTAACTCCATCTATATTTAAATATTTTGTGTTGCTATAAGGAAAGAATTGTTCATTTTCTAATAAAATTGGCAAATCCATTATACATATAGGTTGTGATGGTGGCATTTGATATTGTGCTGGTGTCTGTTGTAGTTGTTGATATACATATTGGCATTCTTCCTGCGACATCTGTTGCTGAGATTGTTTTAGATTATAGAATGCTTGATGTATTTGTGATTGCTGAAATTGTAGTTGATAGGATTGTTGCTGTTTTTGATACTGCTCTGTTGCGTAATTAAAATCTGCTTGTATTTCTTTATTTATTTTATCCATATCACTACGACTTCTAATAAATTTAATAGAAACTTCCGTTAAGCCACTAAGAACGCTTTCAAAATTAGTTTCATTACTTACTTTACTTATTTCTTTTTTACCATTAAAAGAATATATATAATGTAAAGTGCCATTGATTGTTGTAAATAATGCATATCCAAATGATTGTATAGCACACAAAGCTTCATAGCTAAATGTATTTCTTGGATACAATAAATCGTCTAAGTATGGTAAATAATATATATTAACATCAATATTATAATAGTAATTTGTATGGCTTAGTTGGTTGTATAAAAATTTGAAATTGTGTCATAATATTACCTTAAAATAAACTAATAAAAAATGTGTACCCTTTTGTGTACCCTAGCTCTAAAAAATCTATTTTTTTAAAATTTTTTAAAATGCTTGAAAGTATGATTTTAAGGGGTGGTGCCGAGGGTCGGAATCGAACCGACACGGGGTTGCCCCCACCAGATTTTCATTCGCTTTCGTAAGATAATGGACGCATTCATTTAAAGATTGACTTTGCTCTTTAAGCGATATAGAGAGAAGAGGATACTTCTAGCATCTTTTTAATCTCCTCTCCGATTGTATTAATAGAAACCTCCATATCCCCCTTTGGATTCTCTATATTTGCGGTAAAATTTAGGCTTTTGTAGTTGCTCAACACCTCATCAAATTTTTTTGGATTATCAAAAGAGATTTTTTTCGTTTCTAGCGCATTTTTGACTGAAGGCAAATGAATAATATCCTCATTGGCTTTCAAGATCACTAACTCATCTGTGCCTTCTTTTCGGTTTGATACAGCCAAATAAAGACTTCCACAACCGCCTTATACAAAGTTGGAGGAATCTCCTCATCTAACTCTAAATTAATTAAAGAATCTACTAAAGCCTTGCTTTGAAATAGGGGAATATCGTATTCTTTAGCCTTTTGTATAATTTTCTCAGCAATAAAGCCCTCGCCTTTAGCGATTACCTTTGGTGCGCGTTGTTTGTTTTGCTCATAAGCTAAAGCCACTGCTTTTTGATTCAATAAAGGCATTAATAACTCCCTAAAATTCTATCTACGGCTTCCCAGCTCAACAAACTGCCCCGCGATTCTACATTTTTTACTTTGGAATCCAAAAAATGCTTCACCATTCTAGCTAAACAATCCGTTTCTACATTTAAGCGTGTGCCGACTTTGTATTGCGAAAAAAGCGTGTTATTTAAGGTATGAGGGATTAATGTCAAGCGCAAAGCAGAATCACAAATTGCATTAATGGTTAAACTAATGCCATTGAGTGCGATACTACCTTTTGGCACGCAAAGTTCTAAAATATGGGAATCTATCGCAATGAAAAAATCCACCCCCACAGAATGCGCCTCAATCGCGCTAATCACTCCGATTCCGTCAATATGTCCTTGCACGATATGCCCATCTAGCCTATCATTTAAGCGCATTGCAGGTTCAATATGCACCAAGCCTTGATAAGATTCTAATGCCACTTTAGCCTGCGTCTCCTCGCTAAGCTCCACGACAAAGCCATCACTAAGTAGCGCAATCGTCGTTAAACACGCACCATTGACAGCAATGGAATCGCCAATATTCGCCCTATGTTTAGCTTGAATAGATAATTTAGCTCCTTGCAGACTTTTTACCTTACCAAACTCACGCACAAGCCCTGTAAACATCACTAACCCTTAAGCCAAAATCTACTAAAATTCTAATATTGTAACATATAAAAGGATAACTATGCAATCCACATTTCAGCTTTGTGATACACATTGCCATTTAGACGATATGCGCTATGCAGAGGATTTTGACGCGATGATAAAGCGCGCCCAAGATGTTGGAATCACACGCTTTATCATACCGGGCGCAGATATTGTGGATTTAAAACGCGCGCAGAATCTCGCACACCAATATCACAGTATTTATTTTGCCGCAGGCGTTCATCCCGATTTAGCCTACACATACGACGAGAACTATTTGCAAGAGTTCTTACAAGATTCAAAATGTGTCGCCATTGGTGAATGCGGATTGGATTATTACCGCCTAGAAGAAAAATTGCAGGATTTTAATACCAACTCCATTGACGCTCTAAAAGAGACGCAAAAGCGTGTGTTCATTGCACAAATTAATCTAGCAATCGCCACGCAAAAGCCTCTTATTGTGCATATTAGAGAGGCTTCGCAAGACAGTCTAGAGATTCTGCAAGCTTATGCAGATAAGCTAAAAGGCGGGATCCTGCATTGCTTTAATGCCGATATGCAGTTGCTAAAGCTTGCAAAATCCAATTTTTATTATGGAATCGGGGGAGTTTTAACCTTTAAAAACGCACGCAAACTCGTTGAAATTTTGCCTAAGATTCCACTAGAATCCTTGCTCTTAGAAACAGACGCACCCTATTTGACACCACATCCACACAGAGGCAAACGCAATGAGCCTGCTTTTATCCCACTTGTGCTAGATAAAATGCAAGAGATTCTAAAAATCCCCAAAGAAACTTTAGCGCAACAAATTAATGCAAACACTGTGCGACTTTTTGGCACACTTTAGCCTTTCTACTGCGTCACTGCGATTCTGTGTTAGCAGAATCTTGGGCGCGCATTTGCGCAGGCAAATTCACCCACTTTGAGCTGCAAATCCATAATCTTAATCAATCCAAAAAATCTATTGCAAACTTTTTCTATATGCAAGACCATAATTGCTTCGCACTACGCTCGCAATGACGAAGTGGAAAATGCAACTTTACTTTGCATTAATTAGTTTGCGGAGTTTGTTCTGTTGCAGGATTTGTCGCATTCATTGTTTCGTTTTCATTTTTGTCTTTAAAAGGGGGTCCTTTTTGCAACATTGTTGTAAGTGTAGCAGCTTTTTGCGGGTCCATTTTGGCAAGAATTTTGCTCATCACTTTTGTATCCAGCGTGAATAGAATCTCTGCGGCTTCATCATCGGGCAAGGTTTGTAGAATCGCCGCGGATTTAGAATCTTTCATTCCCGTATAAGTTTCACCGATTTTGCTTTGTGTCGCGCCTTTAATTTGCTTTAAAATCTCTTCATTTTGCTTTATTAACCGATCAATGCGCGCAAGTTTTTCATCAACTTCCTTTTGCTGTTGCGCCATTGTCGCTTCGCGTTTTTTTAAATCCTGTTCTCTTTGGTCTAGCACATTTTGTGTTGCACTTTGCAAGGCTTGCAAGGCTTGTTGCTGTTCATCAATGCGTTCCAATTCTCGCAGAATCTCGCCTTTACGTTGCTCAAAAACAATATTGCAATCAATGACTGCATTATCCGCGCCAAAAAGACTAGAGATGATAAGCACACCTATTAGCCATTGTTTCATACGATTCCTTTTAAGAGTTTCTATTGGCATAGAGCATTACAGAAATTTCATCTAAATCTCGCCCTTCCTGCTTTTTTGCCTTATCAAGCATTTTTTTAATTTCCGTGTTGTCTAAATATTTTGCCTTTTCGTATTCTATGTTATAAATCTTGAAATGTTCTTGCAACTCACGCCTTTGCTGCTTTAGAAGTGCGAGTTCTTGCATTTTGAAATTAATCGTATCACGATATGCGTTTTTATGATATACAAAACTTAAAAAGTTTTGGTAGATTCCACTTTGCGGTTCTTTTAACATCGCAAACTCCTGCACAAGCGCGTCAATTTCCGCTTGTTTTGCGCTGATGGCTTGTGCATTTTTTTGCAGCTCCATTTCTACTTCATCTACCTTGCGTTTGCGCAATAATACCAACTGCGTAAATTTCGTTTTCATCTGCCATCTAAGCCCTAAAGATTGTATCATTCCTATCTGGGCTTGTAGAAATCATCGCGATTTTTACACCGATAAATTGCTCTAAGGCTAGGATATATTCCTGTGCAGTTTGCGGAAGCTTATCAAACTCTCTAATTCCAGCCGTTTTATCCCACCCCTTAAAGGTTTTGTAAATGGGCGCAACGGAATCCAAATCACTTGGGAAGCCATCTAATGTATTTCCATTTTTATCCGCATAACCTACACATACCTTTACATCGGCAAAGCCATCAAGCACATCAAGCTTCATCATTGCCAATGCGCTTACACCATTAATGCGACACGCATATTTGACTGCCATTGCATCTAGCCAACCACAACGTCTTGCGCGTCCTGTTGTTACGCCAAATTCCCCACCCTTTTGACGCAAAGTTTCGCCAACTTGATTATCCTCTTCTGTGGGGAATGGTCCATTGCCCACGCGCGTGCAATATGCCTTTGTGATACCAATCACTTCTCCAAGCTCGCGCGGTGCGATTCCCGTTCCGCTGCACGCTCCTGCTGCGGTTGTTGTGGAGCTAGTTACAAAAGGATATGTCCCAAAGTCAATATCTAGCATACTGCCTTGCGCGCCCTCGCATAGAATTTTCTCATTCTTATCCATTGCGTTCCAAAGCATACTCGTGGTATTTGCCAAAAAGGGCAAAAGTGCCTTTGCGTAAGAATCTAGTTTTTCCTTTAACTCTACTTGTGTTGGAATTGTAACTGCATAGCCTTTGTCTTTAAGATTCTGCAATTTCTCTAGCACTTTATGGCTTAGTGCTTGTGTGTCTTGTAGCTCTTCAATCCTAATTCCATTGCGCGAAATTTTATCTGTATAAGCAGGTCCAATTCCTTTGCCTGTTGTGCCGATTGCAACTTTTGCGCTCTGCTCACTTTGTTTGTCTAACATTGTATGATAGGATAAAATCAAATGCGCCTTTGTGCTGATAAATAGTCGCCCTTTTAACCCGCCGTGCATATCTTCAAATTGCGCCATTTCTTCAATCAGTGCTTCAGGGCTAATCACAACGCCATTTCCAATAATATTTTTGCATTTGGGGTATAGGATTCCAGAGGGAATTAAATGTAATGCGTATTTCTTACCATCTACAACAATGGTATGCCCCGCGTTATGCCCACCTTGATAGCGCACTACATAGTCATAATCGTGCGCTAGCAAATCCACCATTTTACCTTTGCCTTCATCGCCCCACTGAATCCCTACAATCAAATCCGCCTTACTCACTCTCACTCCTTAATACATATTGAATCACCTCATCGGTGTAGATGCCAAAGCCGCAAGCATTTTGCTTATCTACTGCATATTCGCCACCCAAAATTAGCGTCGCATTCTCCACAAAAAACCTAAAACATAACCCCGTATAATACGCCATTGGCGCATAATACAAAGGTGAGATTATGCAGCTTTTATAAGAAACTTTCTGCGCTAATTCTGCAAGCGCATTTAATGCACCCAAAAGCGCACTTGGCAAGTCTGTATGCGCACGGATAAAGTCCTGCAAAGATTGCAAAGAATCCACATATAGCAATTCTTGCATTATTGGGCTTGCATTACAGATTGCACCAACATCAATTTTCTCAAATGCAATCAATGGAATCTTAAATACTTCTGCACAGATTTGTGGAATCTTGACATTTGCAAGCTGCAACAAAATTGGCTCTAAGAACACGTTTGTATTAAGCGCACTTGGACACATTTGGTGCAGAATCTCTAACGACATTGTAATAAATGGTGCAAGGGCATTGTTTTCTAAATTTTCCACACCAATTTGATGAATTTCTGTCGTAGGGTACACAAAAATCGGTTGGATATAAAACCATCTTTTACCAAATGTGCCATCACGCAAATGTGGTGCAAGCAGACGCATTGTATCAATGGTAGAATCGTGGCGCAATGCAATTTGGTGATTGTGTTGATCATTTGTGCGCACAACTTCACGACTTTGCATATCACGCTGGTGTTCTAAATACGCAAAGGTTGGGGTGATAATCTCCGCATAGCCGTTATTGTATAGCACGGCACTTGAGAGATTTTCTAGCTCACGCTTGATTTTAGCACTTTTTCCAAAATATAGTTTGCACCCTTGCGGAATCTCGTGGCTTAAAATCACAAATTTCCTTCATTAATTAAGATTTCAAAAGCTTATATTATAGCATATTTTAAATGAAACTCTCTTGTAAGCTTAGGACAAAACTACGTCTTGTAGAAAATTCTTGCAAAAATTCTCTGCTACTATCGCGGTAAATGCCAAATACATCTACGAAATAATACACAATCGGTTGCGGATTTACGCGAGTTGCATTTGATGTTAGCGTTGGGTTAAATGCCTTTAGCACTGCGGTATAGTGATAATCGCCAATGGTTAATGTAATGGTTGTGAAATCCAAAGGCGCAATACTTTTATTTTTCAAAAGCGTTTTAATATGCTCCTTAACACTAATGCAATGCAAATCTAACCACGCATTACGCGTATTTAACATTTTAATTGCGTGTGTTTTATTCTCAAATTTAGTGCTTAAAATTAGCACAAATGCTCCTAGCATTACAAACAAAATTAAAGGCAAAAGCACGATTCCCTTACGCATTATAACTCCACAATTTGCACTTCTGCGCAATGTAGATCACGCAAACAAAGCGTGGCATAAACCACAAAAGAATCGCTAATAACTTGTGCTTTGAGTTTAAAATCTACAACATCACGCACGAGAATTTGCCTAGAATTTTGAGTTTCTAAGGCAATAGAATCGCCAATGCTTAGCACAAAAGGTGCGTCAAGAAAGTAAAGATGCGGTTGAATTTGTGTGATTTGCTGCAATGCTTGTGGAATCTCTAAAGTGATATACTGCGCGCTTAACCCCGTAATCTTGCCTTTAAAAGCAGGATTGTAAAAATCCTGTGGCGCAGTAAAATGTTCGGACTTTATGAGTGCGTCTTTAGAAATTAAATCTTGAATATTGCAATGCGGATTGCGTGATAAGAGCAAAAATTCTAAACGTTGTATAGAGTTGCTAGGCTGCCAACTTTTTGGATTAAAGATTCCATGCAAACAAGGAATCGCAAAGTCTCCTTCTAGCGCAAATTCCTCTAACTTTGGATAAAACATTAGTGATTTGCCCTTAAGGCTCGTTAGCGCATTGGGAAGCGATGCATTAGGCGCAATTTGTAGGCTTTGTAAATGAGAATTTTCTAAAATACGCTTGATTTGCAAGAGTGCATTTTGTGCTTCAAGCTGTCTTTGCAGATTTGTATTTTGCTGGGCATAATTTTGGTAAATGCCAAGCAATAATTGCGCACTAAATATCCCCAAGACTCCAAGTAATCCCAAAACAAGAATCATCTCAAGCAAAGTAAAGGCACGCAACATTAGGGTGCTTTAGCAGAATCTATATTGAAGAATGGCGCACTTTGCGGAATCGCAGAATCAAATACACAATGAGGCAATATGGTGTTGCATATCGTAACATTTTGCAAAGAAGTGTGCGACGTTTTTGCAAGCATTTCGGAATGTTTTAGAGTAAAACTCCCCAAAATCGCTACAATCACCACACTTAAAACTGCGATAAAAACCAAAAATTCCAATAACGCAAACGCTCTCATATAAAAATTATAGTGGAATTTTTGCAAATAGTTTTAAATGGATTGTTAAAATATTCGCGGCACAAAAAATTTTAAAATAAAAATCCCTTAACTCAAAAGTACTATGATTAAAGCCTAAATTATTAATAAGAGAGTTTCTGCACAATGTTAAAAGTTTCTTCAATACAAATGCAAACCATTCCCCAAGACAGAGAGTGGTTCAGAACTCGTCTTTTTATCTTTCACGATTTGAAAAAAGAAAGAATCCTAGAGTCTTTCAAGACTTTTGTTCGCTTATCCAACAAAACAATGAAAACAAAATAAAGCCACAAAAAAGGAGACACAATGAAAATATTTGTTTTAATGGCATTGGGAATCCTGATTTTAGGAGGCTGCTCCACACTAACGCCCACAGATCAGAATCTTAAAGTTTGTCAAAGCAAAGAGGATAAAATCAGTGGTTGCATAGCAAAAACAATGCTAGAGGGGGGAGAGTATTACGAAGTGTCATACAAAAATGGCGTAAAAGAGGGGGTTGCAAAAATATAGTGTGAGTGGGAAAATCCTTGAGAGCATTCCTTATAAAAATGGCAAAATGGAAGGAATACAAATGCAATATTATGGAGATGGGGAGGCGATTCACAAAGAAATTCCTTATAAAAACGATAAGCTAGAGGGTGCCATAGAAATCTACTACAAAAATGGCAAACTTGCTTTTACGCTTTTAGATAATAATTTAAAATGCGCCAATGGCAAAACCCTTGTAGCAGACGAGGGCATTGTATCCATATTGCATAAGCTTAATGAAGGCTATGATATAAGTTTTTATGAATATATTGATAAAAGCTTTAATGAATACATTAACTTTTGCGAAAATTAGACTTTGAATCCCGCTATTTGCAGGGGTTTTCTTCATTTCCAGAAAAGCATTTAGTTTTTCGCGGTGTGCATTTGTATAAGCATTTGCACCCGCTTTGAACCACAAATCCATAATGTAGCACACCCGCATTTTCCTACTTCATCATTGCGAGGCAGTGTGTAAGCACAACGAAGCAATCCATAATCTTAGCAATCAAAAAATATTCAATGGCGAGATAAAAAGTTATAGATTGCCACGAAAATTTTTCAAATTTTCTCGCAAGGACAAAGTGGAATCCCTAAAGAAATTCAGCATTATAGATTGCCACGATATTCTAGAAAATCTCTCATAATGACGAAGTGGAATCTCGCAAGGACAACAAAACAATATTTGCAAACACAACTTTAAACCGCGCTAAAGATTCCTACGCAAACTCCACCTTAATATCGCAAATTTTCGCGCGATACATACTCGTGCTAACAACCATATCTACGCCACTTTTAGCAAATTCTCTGACATTTTCTTTTGTGATTCCGCCTGTGGCACTAAAGCGCAAATGCGGAAAATCCACCCTTAAACCTTGCACAAGCGTTTGCAATTCACTTGGCGCAAATCTCTCGCATTGTAGCACATCAACGCCAATCTTTGCGCCCAGCAATGCCTCCTCTTGCGATTCCACCTCCATAATGATTCTATGTTCTTTAAAGGTGTTTTTGAGATTCTTAAAGGATTCCGCAAAGTTTTCACACGCTTTTGTATGTTCTTTAAAAATCAAAATACTATCGCTAAGCCCCAAACGATGAGGAATCCCACCGCCACAAATCAAAGCCTTTAACAAAAGCTTTTTAGCAAAAGGCATATTTTGCGCGTTCTCACAAGCTCCACTAGCTCATTATCACTAAAATAAATCATCACATTCCTTCCTTTAAGATTCAAACGCATTATAAAAAATAAATATAAACACTGCAATCCAAGCTAAATGTAAAATCTTGCCCCAAAGGGCTGTGGAATCTCTCAAGATTTTACGATAAAATAACCTTTTAAACCGCAAAAGAGGATACGCAATGGCATTAGAATTTGAATCC
>JALEPE010000014.1 GCA_022766795.1 Helicobacter sp. | reverse complement strand
CTCCCAAGCAAATTCCGCTGGAATCCCATCATAATTAATCGTTGCTGGATTTAGTAGAGGTGGATAAGGGTGATTTATGTATTTTTCTTTAAACTCTTGGGATTCTAACCAAGCAAGAACCATATCTTTATGCATAACAAGTACGCGCACAACATCGGGCAACAATGTGCGCACATCTATAATTTTATCTAACGCTTGGTAAAGTTCCTCAAAAGTCTTTTGCATCTACAATCCTTTAAAAAATTTAAAATTATAGCAAAATTTTCAAAATATTATTTTCAACTTTAATATGCTAGGATTCCGTCCTATTTTAATACCAAAAGGATTGCTATGCCATTATTAGATAGTTTTAAAGTGGATCATAAATTAATGCCAGCCCCTGCGGTGCGTCTTGCAAAGACAATGCACACACCAAAAGGCGATGTCATTAGCGTATTTGATTTGCGCTTTTGCAAGCCCAATGTAGAGATTCTAAGCGAAAAAGGAATCCACACTTTAGAGCATTTGTTTGCAGGGTTTATGCGTGAGCATTTAAATGGCGATGGTGTAGAGATTATTGATATTTCACCAATGGGTTGTCGCACAGGCTTCTATATGAGTTTAATCGGGAATCCAAGCGCGGAATGTGTCAAAAATGCGTGGGAAGCAAGTATGCAAGATGTGCTAAACACAAGCGCAATTCCAGAAGCGAATCCCTTACAATGCGGCACTTATCAAATGCACTCTTTAGAGGAAGCAAAAGAAATTGCAAAGGATACATTGGATAAGGGAATCGGAATTATGGACAATGAAGCCCTAAAATTAAAACTCTAATGACACACGATTCCTATTTACAAGCCGTCAAACAATTAAATCTTTGGGCAAAACACTATTATGTATTAGATGACCCCATTGCAAGCGATGAGGAATACGACAGGCTATACCACGCAGTTATTGCTTATGAGAAGCAAAATCCAAACGCAATAGCCAAAGATTCTCCGACACAGCGCGTGGGAGATGAGACTTTAGAATCCTTTGAAAAATCTACGCATATTAAGCGTATGTGGAGTTTAGATGATGTGTTTGATACAGAGGAGTTGCAAGAATGGATTACACGCGCAAGGCGAGGTTTAGGATTAGATTCTAATGCGCCTTTAACCTTTAGTATCAGCCCAAAGTTTGATGGAGCAAGCTTAAATCTCCTCTATGAAAATGGAATCTTAAAAAGTGCAGCCACAAGGGGCGATGCGTTTGTGGGCGAGGATGTTACGCAAAATGCAAAAACGATTCCTAGCATCCCACTTAGTATTGCATACCAAGGGCGCATTGAGATTCGCGGGGAATGCGTAATTTCTAAAAGCGATTTTGAAGCACTCAACAAAAGTCGCTTGCAAAATGGGGAAAGTTTGTTTGCTAATCCGCGTAATTGTGCTGCGGGAAGCTTACGCCAATTAGATTCTAAAATTACCGCAAGTAGAGGATTGCAGTTTATTCCTTGGGGTGTAGGTGCGTGCGAAATAAAGGATTTTATGCAATTTGCAAAGGAATTTATGCACTTAGATTCCAACAATTCTACAAAACCAGACAGGGCAAACTCTGATGATTGGGATAGTTTTTTTGCTTTTATGGAGGTAATCTATGCGCTAGGATTCCAAAAGCCCCCCTTCGTAGAACTCTGCACCGATTTTAACTCTATTGAAAACGCTTATAGGAATCTGATTGCAAAACGCGATTCCTATCCTATTATGCTTGATGGAATGGTCATTAATGTGGATTCTCTAAATGCGCAAGAACAATTAGGATTCACAATCAAATCTCCACGTTTTGCGTGTGCGTATAAATTCCCAGCAATTGAGAAAAGAGCGAAAATTCTTGCAATCACTTTGCAAGTTGGGCGCACAGGCGTTGTTACTCCCGTTGCCGAACTTGAACCAACACTTTTAGAAGGGGCAAGAATTAGTCGTGCAACTTTGCATAATTTTGATGAAATCAAGCGCAAAGATATTCAAATCAATGATAATGTTGTGCTAATCCGCAGTGGCGATGTGATTCCAAAGATTGTAAAATCACTTCCTGCACTGCGCAATGGGACACAATATCCTTGCGCAATTCCAACACATTGCCCCATTTGTAAAAGCGTGCTGCTTGTAGAAGAGAAGCTAATTAAATGTCAAAACCTTAGTTGTCCCGCACGCGTAAAAAACGCTATTGTGCATTTTGCAAGCAAAAAGGCATTAAATATTGATGGTTTAGGCGATAAAATCGTGGAATTACTCTTTGAAAAGGGTAAAATCAAAAATGTTGAGGATATATTTAGGCTACAAATGCTTGATTTAGAAGGTTTGGAGGGTTTTAAAGATAAAAAGATTCAGAATCTCCTTAGTGCTATTGCTGCTACGCGCGGGGTGGAATTGTGGCGTTTGATTAATGCGTTAGGAATTGAACACATTGGCGAGGGTGCGAGCAAAAAATTAGCAAGTGCCTATGGATTAGAGTTTTACACTAAGACTTATGAGGATTTTATTGCGCTTGATGGATTTGGTGCGGAAATGGCAGCCTCTTTAGTAGAATTTTGCGCTGTGAATCAAGCACGCATAGAATCACTACTGCAATCTATTGCACCAACTTGCAAAAGTGCAGAATCTATGCGCGATTCCACCTTGAATTCTAAAGTTGCAGGTAAAACCTTTGTCATTACTGGCACATTGTCTAAAAAACGTGAGGAATACCAAGAATTATTGGAATCGCTAGGCGCAAAGGTGAGCGGGAGTGTGTCTAAAAAAACGGATTTCTTATTATGTGGAGAGGACGCAGGAAGCAAGCTTGCAAAAGCGCAGGAACTCGGCGTACAAATTATCAATGAAGCAGAATTGCAAGAATTGCTAGGATAATACAGAAAATTGCAATAAGCACAAGCACCTTAAAGGCAAAATATTTCTGCAAGGGTAGATTTAGTGTAGTTTTGCAATTCTTGACTTAGATTTGCAGTGCCTTGCGGATTGAAATAATACAAAAACACTTGATTTTCTAATCCCTTGCTCCCATTCTCGCCAAAAACACTTTCAAATCCTTGCGCCTTATCCCTTGCATTCACCTCGTGTGTTAAGCC
>JALEPE010000006.1 GCA_022766795.1 Helicobacter sp. | reverse complement strand
AGAGGCTGTGGCAATCTATAATCTAACAAAAAAACAAATACACCCTCTTTAGCGTAAATTCATAATAGAATCTCACTTTAACAATTCCTAATTGATACCCATAACAATTAAAAACTCTATAATGACACAACTTGTCAAAATACTTTCCTATAATTCTTTCACCAAATCACAAAGGAGAAAAAATGGTAAAGAAAATAGTTGCAATCTTTAGTCTTGGGCTGATGATGTTGATGCATTCTGGTTGTGGAAATGAGGAAGCTCCAATTGAAGTGGAAGTTTTTGAACAATATAATCCGATACTACATACTAATGTAAAATATTTGCGGATAACTTCTTTGGTTGATTCTGTAAAAATTACTAAAATTATTCCAAATCGCGGAAAATGCACTGTGGGAGGAGCGATTGACAAAGGACAAACAGATTTCAATACAACTTTATCCTATGGAGAAACTTGGGATTATATTCCCTTAAGAGGTTGTCATAAACTACTATCTGTGGATATTGCAACCAATCAAGGAGAATGGTCTTTTTCGTTTCAATAAAAGAATTTGATTACCACAAAAAGTAAAAAATCGTGATGTGCATTTGTAAAAAAGCAAATGCATCCTCTCTAGCAAACTTCTTAAAAACTTCCATCGCAAAGCCTAGCAAGAGGCTGTGGCAATCTATAATCTTATCAATCCTAAAAGCTTCCATTGTAAAATTTTCTCTATGCTTGATTATGGATTGTAACACTAGCGTTTGCAATGATGGAAGGATTGATTGTATGTCAGTGGCAATCTATAATATTGCACTTATTTAGAATCTTAATAAAAGTTTAGGCTTTCACATTCAAGGTGAAATTGACAGAAAAATCCTCCTGCCTACCCTCTCTTTTCTCTCTCTTTGCGGATTTTCTCAAGCTCCTCTAACATTTTTTCTATGTAACTTTTCTCGCTAGATTCACTCTTGGAGCGACTAACAGCCCAACCACTCGTGCTACCATCGGCGTTAATCACAAATCCACTTGCTTCAATTTCGCCACCCAATAAGTTTTTTCCAACAGGATTCTTTGCAAGTTCATTCATATCATAAATCAACGCCTCATATTCCTCACGTGCCTTAGGATCATTCGCCATTTTTTGCAAGATATTTGGGTCAATGCTAGTGTTGTTTAACCCCTTTGTGCCACCAACCCTGAAAGCTCGCTTAGAAGTGCATTAGTGATTGTCTTGTTAGAATTTGTATCCGCCTCTACTTTGTTGGAATTTTGACTTTTAACATAGTTGTAAGCTTCTTGTGAAACCCAAGAATTACCGATTAACATTGCCATTAATTACTCCTTAAAGCAAATGATGCAAACTATATCGGTTTTTTATAAAAAAGTTAAGAACAAAACGATTAATATTTAGAGTCTTATTGCATTTGCGCGCAATGGCGCAAATTTTAGAATCGCAAAAATTTATAGAATTTTTTAACGCGCTTTGTAAAATCTATGATTTTATATTAGGACCTAATATTTAAATACGCACCCAAGCTATCATTTGTCCAAGCCTTTTGCTCATTCTGGCTTTTTTGATAACTCGCTAAGACCTTCGCAAAATCCGGATTTTTTGCGCTTTCTTCCTCTAAAACAATGGCAAGTGTTTTTCTAAATGTCTCTAAAATTTCTGGAGAGAATGTCCTAATTTGCGCACCTTGCGCCTTTAAAGCCGCTAAAGCCTTTGCATTGTAGAATTGCCCCATTGCCGTCATTTGCAAATGCGCCTCACGGCTTGCCACTTCTAAAATTGCTTGAACTTCCTTAGAGTAACTATCCCACTTTTGTTTATTAAACACAAATTCCGTAATAGAACCCGCTTCCTGCCAAGGCGTATAATAATAAGGTGCAACTTTATGAATATCTAACTTTTGATCAAATGCTGGGGAAACCCACTCTGCCGCATCCAATACACCGCGTTCCAAGTTTGGCACAATCTCGCTTCCGGGTGTGCTTTTAGTTGCTGCACCAAGTTTAGATAATACTTGCCCTGCGATTCCAACCATACGAATCCGTAAGCCCTCAAAATCTTTCACACTCAACATTTCTTTCTTATACCAACCTGCCATTTGAATGCTTGTTGCACCACCTAAAAGCGGATAAAGATTATATTTAGCGGCAATTTCTCGCCATAAATCCATTCCATCACCATACAAAAACCACGCATTTTGTTCGCCATCAATCATTCCAAATGGAATTCCAGAAAAAATATTAAACGCTGTATTTTTGCCCTCCCAATAGTAAGGTGCAGAGTGATACGCATCAATCTGCCCGCTACTAACCGCGTCAAACACGCCTAAAGCTGGAACGAGTTTTCCAGCAGGAAAAATCTCAATCGCAATACTTCCACCGCTTAACTCACTAACGATTTTTGCATAATGTCTTACAATATCCGATAAAATCGGCATTGTAACAGACCAAGTCATTGCAAGTCGGATTTTTACACTCTCTTTTTTAGAAACGCCCGCGCTCTGCACTGAAGATTCCGCTTTCTCATTACCACACCCTGCTAACGCTGCCGCGCCTAGCATAGAAACTGCACCTAAACCTGTATTTTTCAAAAATTCACGCCTTTGCATTTTATGCTCCTTATTAAAAAATAAATCCTAAAATTCTCTCCCAATCCTCGCTCTTTAAAACTAGATTAGGCAATAAAAACACCACTGCTAAAACCAAAATTTGCAATGCAATAAAAGGAATCACGCCCTTATAAATCTCGCTAATTTTAATCGCATCTCCCACAGCGGATTTCAAAAAGAAAATGGAAAATCCAAAAGGAGGCGTTAAAAAACTTGTCTGCAAATTTATGGCAATTAGAAGCGCAAACCAGAGCATATCAATCTGATAGTGTGTTGCGATTCCTGCAATGATGGGTAGCGCAATGTAGCAAATCTCAAAAAAGTCAATTAAGAATCCTAAAATAAAGATAATAAGCATTGCAACAAGCATAAAATACAATGGAGAATTTAAATATTTTTCAAAAAATTCCAGCACAACCATATCTCCACCAAGCGCATTAAACACGAGTGTAAAACAATTTGCACCTATTAAAATCATAAATACCATTCCACAAAACACCACCGTTTCTTTGCTTGTATGCCTGATTAAATCCCAATTTAATTTGCCATTAAATAATGCTAAAACCAACGCGCCTACCACACCAACTGCTGCGGCTTGCGTAGGTTCTACGATTCCTGCTAAAATACTACCCAACACAAGCACAATAAGCACAATGGGTGGAATTGTCATTTTAAGTGTTTCTAGCGCAAGAGCACGCAAGTTCTTAGCAGTCTCTGTGCTTGATGGAGCCATTTTTGGTGCAACAATCACCACACCAAGAACAAATAAAATATATAAGCCCACAAGCATAACACCCGGCAGAATCGCAGCAGCAAATAAATCCCTAACACTAATTTGCAACACATCTGCTAAAATAATAAGAATGATAGAAGGCGGGATAATCTGCCCTAGTGTCCCACTTGCTGCAACAACGCCGGATACTAACGCTTTATTATATCCAGCCTTTAGCATTGTAGGCACAGCAATCACACCCATCATTACAACCGTAGCCCCTACGATTCCAGTACTTGCAGCAAGTAAAACACCCACCAAAATAACACCAACTGCCGCCCCACCTCCTAATGAACAAAAAAGCTTTGCAATAGAATTAATCAATCTCTCCGCAATTCCACTGCGCTCTAAAATCATTCCCATTAAAATAAATAGCGGAATCGCAATTAAAGTCGTGTTACTAAAAATTCCATCCAAGCGGTTTGGCAAAAATGTTAAAACATAAGGATTGCCCCCAAAGAACATTAAATAGCTTCCCACCATTAATCCACTAGAACCAAAAGCAAAAGCGACAGGCACTCCAGCGACCAAAAGCATAACCGCTAAAAGTATCAAAAATAGTAATTCCATATTACAATTCCTCGCACTCTTGCTTGATATTTTGTGTTTCTTGTGTATAAATATCACTTGGCATCACATATTGCTTTTGCGTCAATTTAACAAATGCTTTTAAAATCTCACTCACACTTTGCAAACTCACGAGCACAAAACCAAGCACCACAAAAGATTTAAAAATAAAATAATAGGGAATTTTTCCATTTTGCGAAGATTCCGCTATTTTATAGGATTGCAAAGTAAAATCTATGCCATATTTTGCCAAAATAAGTGAAAAAGGCAAGATAAAGAAAAGGTTAATAAAAAACCAACTTATAACCTTCGTCTTTGACGTATAATGCACATAGAGCAAATCCACACGCACGTGTTTATCCTCTTTTAACGTATAAGAAATCACTAACAATACCAGTAAAGCAAAACAATACAAACTCAAATCATCTAACTTGCTATTAACATAAGAGAAATTTAGCGCAATCGCTAAGCCAAATACCAAAATAGCTAATACCCAAAGTGCCACCATAGAAACTCTAGCACCCATTAAGCTAATTGCATCCAACACTGCAGCGATTTTTAAGATTTTTTGCATCACACTTCCAACAACATTTAAATTTTAATTTTACATTAAATCTGAAATTATTTCAAATTTTTAAATAAAATACAAGAAAATTATAAAACTTTTAGGAAATTTCACATACAAACACAACAAAAAATCAACACCAACGCAATAAATCTCTCATTAATAAAGCAATTTTAATAAAACTAATAAATTATTTAAGTAAAATATTCCGCGCTATTTTATAGACTTATGTTGTAATTTTGTTGAGTGTTAATGGTACGCCCAGAGGGAGTCGAACCCCCAACCCTCAGATCCGAAGTCTGATGCTCTATCCAATTGAGCTATGGACGCGTGAAAATTTAGGGTAAAATAATACCCTAAAAACATTAAAGACTAATTTAAAAAGGATTATTATGCAAAAGTTTGTGTTTATCATTTTTTTCTTAAGCGGAATCGCATTTGCACGTGATATGATTGCGCTTAGTATCCCTATGCAAAAAGAATTTTTACAAAAAATTGCTGGAGATTCCATAGAAGCGGTGGTTTTAGTAGAGTCTGGAACCAACCCGCACGACTTTGAGCCAAAAGCATCTGATGTGCGTAAAGTTAATAGTGCAGTGGCATATTTTTCTATCGGCATTGAGTTTGAAGAGGTTTGGTTACCGCGTTTTAAGAATCAAAACAAGGCATTGCAAATTTTTGACAATGATGCGAATATTGTAAAAATTAATTTTGCAGCAGAAGCACACAATCACAATCATAAACGCGATAAAGCACACGAATACGGAGATACGCACATTTGGTTATCTGCCAAAAATGCAAAGCTTATTGCGCAAAATATTTACAACAGCCTAAAACAACTTTATCCAACACAGGATTATACAGAATCTTATCAACAATTAATCGCAGAAATTGATGCTGTAGATAATGCACTTAAAAATATTTTAAGCACACTTCCAAAGCACCAAAAATTTGTCGTTTTTCACCCTATGCTCGGATATTTTGCTAGAGATTATGATTTAGAAGAAATTTCTATTGAAATGGAAGGAAAAAGCCCAAAGGCAAAGGATATGATTGCGGTAATTAATAGTATTAAAGATGAGAAATTACACGTAATTTTTGCGCAGCCAGAGTTTTCTACAAAGTCTGCGGAATTTATTGCAAAAGAAAGCGGAGCAAAACTAGGATACTTTTCACCCCTGCAAACACCTTGGGGAGATAATTTATTGCATTTTGCTAGAACTTTAGTGGAATTGCAGCAAGAAAAATAATATTACAAAAAAATAAATGTGTAACTACAAACTTTTGAAATCCTACTTAACTAAATGGACTCTTAAATAAAGGATAAGACGTAATTAATTTGCGGATTTATTGGAGAAAAGAATATCAAAGCCAAAGAAGGCTTTGATAGAAAATTACTCAACAACTGGAGCGTGCGCGCTTCTTTTGTCTTCGTCAATCTCTCTGTGTGGTTGAGAACCAACAACAGCGTCCCACACAATACAGCCTTCTGTTGGACAAGCAGCCGCACATGCTGGTTCATCATTATGCCCTACGCATTCTACACATTTATCATTATAAACGAAATAGCACCCATCGTTATTTGGGTTATCATCATCATCGACAATTGCTTCTACTGGGCATTCATCAATGCAAGCACCGCAAGCAATGCAAATATCAGTAATTTTAACTGCCATAATCTCTCCTTGAAAAGTTAGTTTAAAGTGTGAGTATATAGAAAACAATATAAAATCAAGCTTCAATTTAAACAAATTACACAAGTTTTGTGTAAAATTGCACCCGAATAAATGCTAAAAAATTGCTAAAAGGAAATGTATGCAAATTATTTTTGGACCAGTGCAATCAAGGCGATTTGGCGAGTCATTAGGCGTAGATTTATCCCCGCAAATCAAACAATGCAATTATGACTGCCTTTATTGTGAATTAAAGGGCAAAAAGCCACAAGAAAGTATGAAAGAGGTTTTGGAGGTGGAAACAATATTAAACGCCATAAAACATGGACTAGCAACATTTCCAAATGTAGAATCTCTAACCATTACGGCAAATGGCGAACCCACGCTTTATCCTTATTTGTATGAGTTAATGCTGCGATTAGAAGACATTAAAGGCGATAAGCAAACTTTGCTATTAACAAATGGTGCGCTATTATGGGACACTTGTATCGCTCGTGCCTGCTTGCTTTTTGATAAGGTAAAGTTTTCATTAGATGCAGTCAGCACAGATGTTTTTAAAAAAATTGATAGAGCGCACAAAAATATCAAATTAGAGCAAGTTTTACAAGGGATTTATCAATTTAGTGCGGATTTTAAAGGGGAACTTTATGCAGAGATTTTATTTATTAAAGGTGTTAATGATAATGCGCAAGAAATTCAAGCAATGGCACGATTCCTAGCACCTATGCTTCTAAAACGTTTAGACATCAGCAGCATTGATAGACCACCTGCATATAAGGTGGAACCCATAAGCTTACAAGAATTAGAAAAAATTAGAGCGGTGTTTTTAAACTATGGAATCCCTGTTTTTATCCCAAAACGTATCACGGTCACACATCAAGAAAACTTAAGATTGGATAGGGAGTCCATCTTAAAAACCCTTGCTTTGCGCCCTATGAGTCAAAATGATATTACGTTGCTTTGGAGCGCAGAGACAAGAGAGATTCTACAATCTTTAGTAGAATCTCAAAACGTTAAAATTAAATGCATTAATGGAATTAATTTTTACGATTTGCGCTAAGTGTTTAATTTTGCATCAAACACTAAAATTTTGCAAAACAAGCATAACAATACGAAATGCTTGTATTTTAATAGATAAAAGAGGTAAAATTTTGCTTCAAATTTTAAATAAGGATTTCTATGCTTTTAGCAATGTATAGTATTTTTGCGTTTGTATTTATTGGATATTTAGCGAATATTTTACGTCTTGTTGGCAACAAACAAAGTGGAATCCTGCTTGGGTTTCTCGTTAATTTCGCATTACCAGCACAAATTTTTAATGGCACTTACCACGCAAATGTAAGTTTAGATTTTTTATTGGTGTGCTTGGTGGCATTATTCGTTAATTGTGCGGCAGGAATATTCGCGCTATTAATTGGAAAACTTTTTAGGCTAGAACGTGGCACATTAATCACAATATGCTTTATGGCAATGCTTGGAAATACTCTTTATTTAGGATTCCCTTTTGTGCAAGGCGCACTTGGACAAACGCAGGCAAATGCCGTCATTATTTATGACCAATTTGTAACTGGAATCCCATTTGCATTTTTAGCTCCGATTCTACTTAGCCTCAATGGTAAGACAAAATTTTCTTTTTTCAATGTATTGAAACGCCTATTAAAAAGCCCTTTGTTTTTGGCATTGATTTGCGGAATCGCATTTAGATGGATTCCTTTTGCGATCCCTGATGAGTTTTTTGCACCCTTAAAGTCTCTAGCGCAGACGGCAACACCCGTAGCACTCTTTGCCATTGGAGTGCAACTCAACTTACGCGGAATCGTGGAATGGAAATATCCCAGTATTCTTTTAGGTGCAAAAATGTTTATTGCACCCTTATTGCTCTTTATATTTGTCAAACTTATTTATGGGGAATTTAATGCAACTTGGAAAATGGCATTAATTGAAGTTGCAATGCCCCCTTTGGTGAGCGGTGTAGCTGTGATTTATCAAGCAGGATTTAATGCAAAGCTTGCGCTAAATGCTGTAACGTTTGGAATTTTAGTCAGCTTTGCAAGCGTACCTTTGTGGCTATATTTTACTTAATAACAATAATCGCGTAAAAAGGGTAGCACTTTTTACGCAAGACTTACTTATTTGCAAGTAAAAATAACATTACCCCTTAAAGTTTTTTGCGTATCTTTCGCAGTAGGCATTGCAATGCTCTCCAATGTATTTGCACTACTATCTGATGCTGCCCGCACTGCTTTTAATGCAACAGGCATTACTTCATTTTGTGCGCCCAAATTAATCTCTTTAATACTGCATTTTCGCCTTGTTAATGCAGAATATTCCTTTGCCTTCTGCAATGCTAATGTTAAGAGTTTTTCATTGAGTGCGGAATCACTTTCTTTAAATGTGTTTTCATCTACACCTAATTGTACATTAGGAATCGGAAAAGTCAAATAGGCATTTTTCTCCACTTCTGCTTGGATTTTATCCAAAATTGCATTAAATGTTTGCCTTTGTGATTCCACAAACTCACAAGATAATGTATAATGCGTCTTAAATCCTGCTTGGATTCTTTTGCCCTCTTTATAATGGTATGCAGGATCAATCGAGAAACTTCCACCTTTGCAAATACTATCATCACCCAAAGATTCGTTAATGGCATTGTAGGTTTTAATAATGGAGTTTTTGTCTTTGACGGAGAGTTGGTTTAGTGTTTCTAATGCCTTAGAGCCTTGAATGACAATATGACTTGAATACTGCGTAGGTTTAACCTCAATCTCCACTTGCAATACCTGCTTAATCAGCATTTCAGCGTTTGCAGGTAACACAGCTAGTGCGCATATTCCTAATGCGAAGACAATCTTCTTACAATGGAATTTGGGGGAGAAATGTGAAAAATACATTTGAAATCCTTTAAAATTAACATTGCATATTCATTTCAAAAGATTTCTCTAGGATTCCAAAAGGAATCCCAAAATCTTATAGCGCAGCTTTTGCACTCTCAACGATTTTTGCAAATGCTGTTGGCTCATTCATTGCAATATCTGCCAAAATTTTTCTATCTAATGTAATTCCAGCCTTTTTAAGCCCAAACATAAATCTTGAATAGCTGATTGCATTGATTCTGCACGCGGCATTGATTCGGACAATCCAAAGCTTTCTAAAGTCTCTTTTCTTTTGCTTTCTATCGCGGAATGCGTAACATAAACTTCTTTCTAATTGCTCTTTTGCCTTTCTAAAATGCTTATGTCTAGCACTATAAAATCCACGCGCTAATTTTAAAACCTTTTTGTGTCTGCGTCTTCGCACAACTCCTGTTTTTACTCTTGCCATTTTAATCCTTTACCATCATTTATTATATTGTGGTGTGGTATTTCTACCAAACTTGCCCAAAAAACTTGGGGAATGACATACTTTAATGTATGAAACTTCTCTCTTGTCTATGCCATACAAAGCATTTTTTTAACCGATTCAATGTTAGCATCATTTACATATTTTGGCGCATTCAAATTCGCAATTTTTCTTGGACGCTTCTTAGTCAAAATATGACTTTTAAAAGCAGAACCGCGTTTGATAAGATTCTTTTTGAGTTTGAATCTCTTTGCTGCGCCACGATTTGTTTTCATTTTTGGCATTGCTTTTCTCCTTTCATAAGATAAATTATTTCTTTGGCGTGACAAGCATATTCACATAACGTCCCTCTACTTTATAATCGCGCTCAATATTTGCAACATCTTCTAGCATAGCTGCGACCTTATTTAGAACCTCAAATCCTGCTTGTGGTTCGCTCACCTCACGCCCACGCAAAAAGACGCGGAATCGCACGTGCTTGTTTTCCTCTAAAAATTCCTTTGCGTGTTTGACTTTATAATTAATATCGTTACTCGCAATCTTAACAGAGAGTTTAATCTCTTTAATCTCAATTTGCTTTTGTTTTTTCTTGGCTTCTTTTTGCTTCTTTTCTTGTTGGTAACGAAACTTTCCATAATCCATTATTTTGCACACCGGCGGCTTTGCGTCCGGTGCAATCAAGACTAAATCCAACCCCTTGCTATCTGCAATTTTTAAAGCCTCTTGCGAACTGATTAAGCCATACTGCTCACCATCATCTCCGACACAACGCACTTGTGGAAAATCAATCTCCTCATTGAGGATTACATCATCATTCTTACTCAAAAGCTAACCTCACGCATTTTCTCCTTTGTTAATGCAATAAATTCATCAAATGACATTTCGCATTGCGCTTTTTCGCGGCGATTCCGCAACGCAACCTTTCTCTCCTCCATCTCCTTTGCCCCCAACACCGCAATCATTGGAACCCTCTGCTTTTCTGCATTGCGGATTCTTTTATTGAGTGTTTCATTCTTATCCTCAATCTCCGCATACACGCCGACTTTCAAGAGCGCATTACGCAACTCTTTGGCATAAGCATTTTGCGCTTCATTAATTGGGATAATAATCACTTGTGTAGGAGCAATAAAAAATGGAAATTCTCCGCCAAAATGCTCCGTTAAAATCGCGACAAACCGCTCAAAGCTTCCCAAAATTGCACGATGAATCATCACGGGTTGTTGTGCAGAATTGCTTTCATCAGTGTAAGCTAAATTGAAGCGTTCGGGTAGATTCATATCAATTTGCACCGTGCCACACTGCCATTTTCGCCCAATCGCATCGGTGATTTTAATATCAATTTTTGGACCATAAAACGCCCCGCCCCCTTCGTCAATTTTATAAGAGATTCCGCAACGATTCAATGCACCCTTCAATGCATTTGTTGCTTCCTCCCAAATTTCATCACTTCCGATAGATTTTTCAGGCTTGGTTGAAATCTCCATTTCATAGCTAAACCCAAAGGCATTCATAATCTTTTGCGTAAAGTCAATGATGTTTTCTACTTCACTTGCAATTTGACTAGGACGGCAAAAAATATGCGCGTCGTCTTGCGTAAATTCGCGCACACGCAACAATCCGTGTAATACACCACTTTTTTCGTGACGATGCACTACGCCATACTCATAGAATCGCAAAGGCAATTCCCGATAGCTTCGCAATGCACTTTGATACACCTTGATATGCCCCACACAATTCATTGGCTTAATCCCGTATTCTACTTCATCAATCGTTGTAAAATACATATTTTCGCCATAATTTGCATAATGCCCACTCGTTTTCCACACTGCGCTTTTTAGAATCTCTGGACCACGTACAGGCTCGTATCCGCGCTCAATTAACGCTTGGGTTAATAAATGTTCAAGGTTGCGTCTAAGTCTCGCGCCTTTAGGCAACCAAATCGGAAGCCCCGCTCCAATCTCCTCATCAAAGGTGAAAAGCTCCATTTCCATTCCAACTTTTCTATGGTCGCGTTTCTTTGCTTCCTCTAACTGACGCAAATAGTTATTAAGCGATTCCTTATCTGCAAATGCGATTCCATAGATTCTTGTTAGCATTTCTGCATTTTCATCGCCCCCCAGATAAGCACCGGCAATTTTTGTGAGTTTAAAAGCATTTAAAAGCTTTAAAGTTGGTAAATGCGGACCACGACACAAGTCCTCAAAATCTCCTTGTGCATAAATACTCAAAGTCCCATCACCTAGTGGAATCCTGCTAATGACGGCTTGTTTTAAATCATCATTTTGAAATTTAGCAATGGCTTCCTCACGCTTTAGGGAATATTTTGTGATTTTTTCACCCTTTTTAGCGATTTCTTTCATTTTGGATTCTATTTTGCTTAAATCCTCTTCGCTGATTTTATGTTGTATGCGAAAATCATAATAAAATCCCTCCTCTACCACAGGACCCACAAAAAACTGCGCTTCAGGATAAAGTGCTTTAATGGCTTCCGCCATTAAATGTGCGCAAGTGTGGCGCATAATAGAGAGTGCGTCTTCAGAATTATCAAAATAAATTGGCTCACCCTTTAAGCCTAATTCCTCTGCGCTTTGTGTATCATAAATTGCATTATTCGCTTTAATTCCAATGATTTGCGACATAAAATTTTGCCCTTAAAATTAAAAATAAGCCTATATTATACCAAAAATTTATAAAATCAACACTTAAAGCATAAAGATTCCGCTCCTTTAAGGTAATTTTGGAGCGGGTAAATCCCCTTTTCTTGCTGCAAAAACAATGAGCAGAATCGTAGCAGCAACAAAATAATACAAAAATACAGGAATCGGTAAAGGGTCTCCTGCGGCATAGGAATGCAATCCAGAGAGATAGAAATTTACCCCAAAATAAGTCATTAAAATAGAATAGAATGCAATCACACTAAGAGAAGCAAAAACATAAGGGTTGTTTCCTTTTGGAATGAATCGCGCGTGCAGCACAATAATATACACAACAATAGAAATTAATGCCCAAGTCTCCTTTGGATCCCACCCCCAATAGCGTCCCCACGATTCGTTTGCCCATACACCGCCTAAGAAGTTCCCGATTGTCAGCATTGCAAGTCCTAAAATCATCGCCATTTCATTGATTGTATGCAAAGTGAGAATTGTGCGGTCTAGTTCAGGATATTTTTGACTTCTAAAAACAAACAAAAGCAAGGTTAAAGCCCCGAGCATAAAGCAAAGCCCCAAGAATCCATAACTTGCAGTAATGATAGAGACGTGAATATTAAGCCAATAGGATTTTAAAACAGGCACAAGATTCCCAATTTGAGGATCCATAAAGCCCAAATGTGCTACAAATAAAGAGATTCCTGCAAGGAAACTTGCCATACTTTGAGCTAAATAACTTTTTCTAAAGAATACAACCCCAGAGATTCCAGCTGCCCAAGCAATATAAATCATAGACTCATAGGCATTACTCCAAGGGGCGTGTCCGCCGACATACCAACGCAAACCCAATGCAATCGTGTGCGCAAGAACCAAAAGTGCAATCACCCAATGTATCAAACGACTTGCTAGAATATCTGCATTTTTATGTCTAAAAATCTGCACAAGCACGATTCCAAACAGAACGATTCCAAAGAGCAAATACAAAGGCATAAGATTCTTAAAGGGATTGTAATGGTTCAAGAAAATCTCTAAGTCAATTTGCATTTTAGGCGGAATCAAAGCCGCTCCAAACTTGTTTTGGATTCCATTGAAAGCCTCCAAAGCCAAATCCGCATTCTCCCAATTATTCTCTACCAACCCATAGTGGAAGCTATTAAAATACGCACCAAAGAGTTTTTGAAGCTGACTTGCATTTTCTTTATCAAAACTTGCAATCGCCTCACTTGGCGCAAACCATTTGTCCCCTTCACCACTAAAGCTTGGGAGGATTCTCAATGTTTGTGCGGTATAAATCAAATACGCCACATTCACGCGCTCATCTACGCTCATCACATCTTTGTCAAACTTATCACGCATTGCGGGTTTCTTGCGATTCGCCTCCTCTAAATAATTACTAAGTTTATAGGTATCTCCTGCAAACAAATCCTCAAAGGCGATATATTTTTCATTTTTATCCACACCAATAATCTCTTTAAGCTTGGGTGTAGAAACTGCTAACATTTTCACCTTTTTAAACTCGTTAGGATACACCATCATACCCAAAAACAATTCCATATTACTAAGCCCTAAAAAGGAATCTTTTTTTGTCATTTTATGCAGATATTCCATTGCCAAAGTATCCACAGGCTTCATTCTGCCGCCAAAATCCTGCACGATTAAGCGTCCAAATTTTTCTGAATGTATGCCGCTCTTTTCTTTTAGATTCTTGATTAAATCCAAAATACTCTCGCTCGTAATTTGTGGAATCTCAAAGTCCTTACCCTCGTGAGGATTGACGCTTTGAGGATTATCCATTTGCGGATTTTCAGCCATTTGAGGATTTGCGTGTAATGGAATCGCACTTAAGATTCCAAGAGAAATGGCAAATGCCACAACCAGATTCTGCGTTTTAAGGTATTGCCCCAAACGATAAAAGCGTCCATTTTTTGCAAAAAATGCCCACAATAGCCCTAAAGTTAGCATTGTATAGCCAATATAAGTTGGAATCTTTCCGGGGTCGCGATTCACCGATAAAATCGTTCCTTGCTCGTCTAAATCATACGAGGATTGAAAAAAGCGGAATCCTCCATAATCCAAGACATTATTCATAAAAATCCTATAAGGCTTTTCTATATTGTTTGCAGGATCTATCAAGACAACTTCCGAAGAATACGAAGAAGGACTCATTGAACCCGCATAGCGGTCTAGTTGAAAGTCTTTTAATGCAATCGCAAAAGGTAGCGCAATCGTGCGACTTCCCCAATCTAGCGCAAACTTCATTCCGCCAAGCATAAAAGGCGTAACCTGCCCTCCTCCAGCGTTTTTCAAGACTTCTAGCTCCTCACTCTCGCCTTTGAAACTAACTTTTACTTTTAATCTGTCTGTATCCATTTTGTCTTTTGCCGGGATAAAATCCACATACTGCACTTCTAAATCCCCATCTCCAAAGGGTAATTTTTGATGGAATCGCTTTTGCACTAGGGGCGTAATAGTTGTTGGAAAAAATGCGCGGTAAAGATTCTCATCAACTTTTGCCAAAATCGTCATAAACTCCTCTTGCGATTCTATTGTATTGCTCTGCTCTCCCTCACGAATATGCATCACGCCTTCAAAGCCATAATAACGCGTAATTGCCGCACCGATAAAAATCACAACCAAAGAGGAATGAAACAAGAAAGAAGCATATTTCTTGCGCTGCAATGCGCGAGAGAGAAGCAACACCCCAATGAGATTCAACACCAAAAGCAAATGCAACAAATCAAACCAAGCTGCGTTATACACCAATGCCTTTGCGCTTGGAGTTCCAAAATCATTTTCCACAAATGTCGCCACCGCACAAGCACTTCCATAAGCAATCAGTAACACAATAGTCACCCAAAAACTACAAAATCTTTCCGTCACATTTACGATTAGCTGTTTTACTTTTTCCATACATTCCTCTAAAGTCAAAATAATCTACCATTCTACCAAAACTGCACTAAAGTTTAGTTAATCAAAGGTAAATAGGTTATAATTTATGAAAAATTTTAGGAATCATAATGCAAAAGCCATTACTAGGATTTGAACTATTGCGTAAAATCTTTGTTGCAGCAAATATTAGACGCTGGAATGATCAAGCTGCACCCGTTGAATTTACAGAATTAGACAAACAAGCACATAAGATTGTCATTGCCTTTTTTCTAGCCCATTTTGAAATGATAGAAAATAAGCATTCCATCAACTTTGAACGCCTCATTATGCAATTTTGCTATGAATTTTTAGAGCGCATTATTCTCACAGATATTAAGCCTCCCGTCTTTCATAAGCTTGTCCAAAAGCACAATAAAGCCTTGGTGGATTTTGTTTGCGAGCAATTAAGCGACGATTTGAGCAACTTTGGATTCCTAGAATCAATGCGCAGTTATTTATATGGAGAAGTCAATAACTTAGAAAAAGATATTCTAAAAGCCGCACACTATTATGCATCTAAATGGGAATTTGATATTATTTATCACTTCAACCCTTATTTATACGATGTGCAAAATATCAAAAACGCTATTGATACACAAGTTAAAGAATATTATCATCTTGCAGGCATTAGGCAAATCATACTATTTCGTGAAATACGCGAACTCGTTAATATGTTTGGGCAATTGCGATTCCAAAAGCGTTGGAGTCAAACACCGCGCGTGCCTTGCACTTCTGTGCTTGGACATACTTTGGTGGTTGCACTTTGCGCATATCTTTTAGGCTTTAGCCTTAAGTTTTCAAAGTCTATGCAAATCCAACATTTTTTCTGTGGATTATTTCACGACTTACCCGAGATTCTAACGCGCGACATCATCTCTCCAGTGAAAAAAAATATTGTAGGACTTGATACGCTAATTAAAGAGATTGAAGAAGAAGCCGTTAGAGAGAAAATTCTAAATAGCATTCCAGATTCCATTGCGCAAGACATTATCTATTATACGCAAAACGAATTTAGCAACCGCTATAAACTCCACGATTCTACCATTTATAGTAAAAAGTGTGGGGAAGAGTTTTTGCAAGAAATTCAAGAAAATAATGTAGAAAATGCTATTTTTGGTGAGTTTTTAAAGTATTGCGACCATTTAAGCGCATTTTTAGAAGCAAGATTTTCCATTACGCACGGAATCAAAAGTCGCGAACTCGTAGAGGGCGCGAAAAATTTGGAATACATTTATAATGCAAAAGTTTTAAATGACGTGGATTTAGGCTATCTTTTCCGCGAGTTTAGGGAATAAAATGCTATTAACAAGTCTATATATTATTGGAATCACAGCAGAAGGAATGACGGGTGCGCTTGCGGCTGGGCGGCATAATATGGATTGGTTTGGCGTGCTATTTATTGCGTGCGTAACTGCAATTGGTGGTGGTTCAATCCGTGATGTATTATTTGGGCATTATCCACTCACTTGGGTAGCGCACCCAGAGTATTTGCTCCTTGTGTGTTTTGCTGCACTTTTAACAACTAAAGTTCCTTATTTTGTTGCTCGCTTTGAGCGCACATTTCTCGTTCTTGACGCCTTGGGGCTTGCTGTTTTTAGTGTCATTGGCGCAAGAATCGGACTTGATTTACACCCAAGTGGTGCTATGGCAGTGGCTGGTGCAGTCATTACAGGTGTGTTTGGAGGGATTTTGCGCGATATTTTTTGTGCTAGGATCCCACTTGTATTTCAAAAGGAATTGTATGCAAGCATTGCATTACTTGTAGGCAGTTTATATGTTATTTGTCAATTTGTCAGCACGCATTTTATGAAAATAGGCGAAAATACAATCATTCTTACTTGCCTCATCTTAGGCTTTATTGTGCGCCTCATTGCAATCCGTTACCACTTGGGCTTACCCACTTTTAAGTTTAACCCAAGCGATAAAGAGTAAATTTATTTTACTGCTCCACTTCTATGTGCAGGGTGCTGGTATTCTTTTTTTTCACAACCACTCGCAGCAAACATTAGGCTTACAATCCCCAAAAACAATAAAAACTTTTTCATCAATACTCCTTAAAAATTTGTGCAATTATATATTAAAATCCGTAACTTTTTCATTTTTTCGCCCAAAATAGAATTGTATCTTTTTGGTTTATGAAATTATCAAAATGATGTGAGCCGCCCTCTTCAATGATAAGTTTAGAATCTTTAAATTTTTGTGCGGCGATTCTACAATCTAACACTTGGTCTCCACTTTGCAAAAGCACACAATAAAGCTCTGGAGTGATAGAATCCACAAAATATTTTTTCAAACTTTCTACTAAATTCAAACTCCAAAAAAATGAAGTGTTATTGTAAGAAACATTCACTTGTCCAATCGCTGGTAATAGTGTTTTATAGGCATTTATCACAGGATTAACCAAAACAGCTTTCATCGCATACTTTTCCGCTAAATAAGTCGCATAATAACCACCAAGCGAACTGCCAATAAGGCAAAGATTCTGTGCGCCATACTTTTTTATTAACTCCTCTACATACGCAATCGCTAAATCTGGGACATAAGAGAGGTTTGGAGTAAGAGAGTTGGGAGCAAAGGAAGCAATCTGCTTCCCCTTGTAACACAGCCCAACACTGCGGAATCCGTGTAGATACAACAACACCTTTTGCATTATTTTACTGCGTTTAATGCAGCATCATAATTGGGTTCTGTTGTGATTTCACTCACGATTTCTTTATGCACAACTTCACCATTAGGATTCACAACAAACACAGCGCGTGTTAATAGCCCTTGCAATGGAGAATCTGCCAAGATAACACCATAGGCATTTCCAAATTCTTTGTTTCTAAAATCGCTCAACGCCACAACATTTTTAATTCCCTCTGTGGAGCAGAATCTACCTTGTGCGAAAGGTAAATCCAAAGAAACTACAAACACTTCTGTGTTTGGCAATGAAGCCGCTTTTTCGTTAAATTTGCGTGTTTGTGTTGCGCAAACACCTGTATCCAATGAAGGCACAACATTAATCACTTGATATTTGCCACTTGCTCCACCGACACTTTTTAAGCTTAAATCACCTGCGACTAAATCCACTTTAGGAGCTTTATCTCCGACTTTAACTTCTTTTCCTGTAAGAGTTACTGCATTTCCTTTAAAAGTTGCCATATTATTTCCTTTATCATTTAATATAAACGATGAATTTTAAGCATAAAAACTTAAATTATACTTAAAATGTTGTCATTCTAGGTTTTGTTTGCAGAGTATCCAATGAACTAAATTCTTTGTTATGGTAAGATTCCACTGCTACGCGTCCAATCATCGCCGCATTATCCGAGCAAAACTCCAAAGGAGCTAAAAGAAGTTGCACTCCATAAAAGTTACACATTTCTAAAATACGATTCCGCAAGGCTAGATTCGCACTCGCTCCACCTACGATTCCAAAATATTTCCATTGCGTAACACTTTTTGCATTCTTTTCAAAAAAGATTTTACATTTTTGCATAATGTGTGTAATGGCACTTTCTTGAAAAGAGGCGCATAAATTTTCTTTAAAAGACTCACTTAAGATTCCATTCTCTGCCTTTTCACTCTCAATTTGTAGCCTCACCGCATTTTTAAGCCCTGAAAAGCTAAAGGCAAATTGTTTTTTGCTTTTCAATGGAATCGGAAGTGTGAAAAAATCCCTCAAACCCTTTTTTGCATACGATTCCACAATCGGACCTCCCGGATAACCAAGATTCAGCATTTTTGCTACCTTATCAAAACTCTCTCCAAAGCTATCATCTAGGCTTTGTGCGCAAATGCGAATATCGTGGAATCCCTTTGCCTCAAGCAGCATTGTGTGTCCGCCAGAGACTAGCAAAACCCCTAGAGGAAAAATCGCAGCGGATTCCAAAAACAAAGAATACAAATGCCCCTTTAAATGATTCACACCAATCAAAGGCACATTAAGCGCGTATGCAAGGGTTTTTGCCATCATCACGCCTTCTAACAATGTTACATTCAATCCCGGCTCGGTGGTTACCGCAATCGCTTGAACATCTTTTAAATAAGTTTTGGTTTTTTCTAGGATTAAAGGCAGGGTTTCTGCGTGCAGACGACTTGCAAGTTCTGGCACAACGCCACCAAAACAACTATGATTTTTTTCTTGTGAGACTTTTTGATGAAAGATTAATTGTTTAGAATCTATTTGAGTGAGTGCAATGGAGCTATCATCGCAACTACTCTCAATACTTAAAATCAACCCACCCAATAGAATCCCTTTAATTTAAGCGTTTTGTTCTAAAACGTTCACGCCTAAACTCGCTAATTTTTTATCCACTTTTTCCAATGCTTTTTCCAATGTTTCCTTGCTAATATCTGGCAAATTACCACCCCAAGCCTTTTCTGCTTGATTGTAACCTCTTAGGATTCCCTCTCGTCCTGCTTTTAGCTTCTCTACATCATCGCCCGCTCCTGCTAGGACGAAATCTGCGATTCTATCTGAAGTTTTTGCAACCCCAAAGAATCCGTCCTCTGCAATCAAAGCCTTTGCCTCATCTTGCGATAATTCTTGAATGGGTTTGCCCTCATAGCCAATAGATTTTAAATCCAAGCCATTTAAAATGTCATTCAATTTGAAAGGGTTATCCATCGCGCTTGTATTAAGCCCAAAAAGCCCATTTTGTGAAGAAAAATTCGTCTCACTTGAAATTGTGATATTCATTTGGAATTGCACAACATAACCTGTCATTAGGGATTTTGCATCAACCTTGGACGCAACTTCTTGGATATTTTTATTTCTATCCTCTGCGGAAGTTTCACTTTTTTTAAGTGGATTAGAACTCATTGCGCTTTGCAAATCATTTGCATACTCAAAACTACTTTTTGTAGAACTAACAGAAACATTTATTGCCATATTGCCCTCCTTGACAAAAATTTATGTAATAATATCGTCAATTTTTTTAAAAAGAGTATAGAGAATGAAAAAATTTTACGCAGAATGGGAAAAACAAGATGGAATCCTACTTTCTTTTCCGCACGAAAATTCCGATTGGAATCCGTATTTAAAGGAAGTAAGGCAAGTTTATTGCGCAGTTATTGTAGAGATTTTAAAAGTAGAATCTTGCCTTTTAGTTTGCAAAGACAAAAAAGAGGCATTAGAGATTCTTGAATCTTATTGCGTGGCGCATAATGTGGATTTTGGGATTTTGGAGCATTTGTATTGCATAGAGATTCCAAGCAACGATACTTGGGCGCGGGATTTTGGTGGAATCACAATCGCTAAAAAAGGCAAAAATTGCGTGTTGGATTATGGATTTAATGGTTGGGGATTAAAATTTGCTTCCAACTTTGATAATCAAATCACACAAAAATTGCACAAGTTAGGAATCCTAAAGCGCGTCCAAACCAAAAAGTTAATTTTGGAGGGCGGTAGCATAGAGAGCAATGGTGAAGGGCTAATGCTAACCAACACACAATGCCTAATGGAAGCGAATCGGAATCCCTTTTACACGCAAAAACAGCTAGAAAAAATCTTGAAAAAAGATTTGGGGATTCAAAAGGTTTTATGGCTAAATTCAGGCTATTTAAGCGGCGATGATACGGATAGCCATATTGATACTTTGGCGCGTTTTGTGGATAAAGATACGATTGTTTATGTGGGCTGTGCAAACCAAGAGGACGAGCATTACCCTGCACTTTTAAAAATGAAGCAAGAATTACAAGCATTGCGGAATCTTAAGGATAAGCCTTTTAATCTTATAGAATTGCCCTTTGTTAGCCCAAAATACTATGATAGTGAGCGGCTTCCTGCAACTTATGCGAATTTCTTGTTTTTAAACGGGGTGATTTTGCTACCCATTTACAACGATTCTAACGACACACTTGCCCTAGAGATTCTACAAAAGGCTTGTCCAAAACACAAAATTATCCCCATAGATTGTTCTATTTTAATAAGGCAACACGGTAGTTTGCACTGCATTAGTATGCAATTCCCTAAAAACACATTAAATTTCAAAGCACTACAAACTCTCAAGTAACTTTAAGCTTCTTAAAGTATAATTTCGCCCTAGCTTTAGCGGAAATGGCGAAATTGGCAGACGCACCAGACTTAGGATCTGGCGCCGCAAGGCGTGGAGGTTCAAGTCCTCTTTTCCGCACCATTATACAAAACCTTTGATTCTCTACATAAATCATTTTATTCAATCATTACAACTCTATTAAGATTCCATATAACAATCCATTTAACTTCAACTTCTTGCCAATCAATTTAACAAATAGGCACTTTTGGAACCTTTTAAACCAATGCACTCCATTTAACATTTGCAACACTTTTATAAAACTTTAATAGGAAATCGGTATTTTTTTGATAAAATTTGCTACCCCTTATCAAAATTTCTAAGGATAAATATGGAAATTGTGCAGATTAATACCGAAATTTCAGTGATGTTTATTGCATATTCTGCGCTGATGCTGTGGATTGGCTTTTACTTTTACAAACAGAACAAAAGCGTAGAGGATTATTTTCTAGGTGGACGCGCAATGGGACCTGTTGTATCTGCGCTTAGTGCTGGTGCTTCAGATATGAGCGGGTGGCTGCTGATGGGACTACCGGGTGCGTTATATGTGAGCGGTTTTATGGATTCTTATATCGCCATTGGTTTGACGATTGGTGCAACTCTAAATTGGGTATTTGTCGCAAAACGTCTTAGAATCTACACAAGCACAATTTCTAACTGCATTACAATTCCAGATTATTTTGAAACGCGTTTTAATGACGATACACATATTCTTAGGATTGTATGTGCGATTGTTATTTTGGTGTTTTTCACCTTTTATGTCTCCTCGGGATTAATCAGTGGCGCGAAACTTTTTGAAAGCACTTTTAATATTGAATACTCCTACGCACTTAGTGTTGGGACGCTTATCATCGTGGCTTACACATTTTTTGGCGGTTATAAAGCGGTATGCTGGACGGATATGATTCAAGGATTACTAATGCTAGCCGCACTCATCATTGTTCCACTTGTTATGCTATTCCATATTGGAGGCTTTAGCGAAGCCACAAAATTCATTCGCACTTCGGATATTGCAAACAAAGAAATTAAACAAATTCAAGCAGATATTCCATTTTTACTAGAGACATTAGAATCGCAAGCAACACAGGATAAAATCCAACATTTAATCAATGCTCTGCTAAATGCGCAAGATAACATTATAAGCACAAAAAACATTGCTAGCGATTCCACTAATCCCAATATTTCCAAACCAAACGCAAAGGCTCTAGCACTTTTCAAAGATTCCCAAACACTTTTTGCGCGTGACCTAGCCACCGCCCTACAAAATGCACAGAATCCTAGAGTTTTACAAGAGGTACTAGAAGGCATTTACCATATCAATTTTGCAGACAAGGAACGTTTAAGCTGGTTTAATGGAATCTCACTTTTGGGGATTTTATCCTCGCTTGCGTGGGGGCTGGGATATTTTGGGCAGCCGCATATTTTGGTGCGCTTTATGTCTATCCGCTCTACAAAAGAAATTAAACCTGCTACTTTTATTGGCATAGGTTGGATGGCACTTTGTTTAATGGGCGCGTGTTTAATTGGCATACTAGGTATCGCTTATGTCAATAAATTTGGCTTAAATTTAAAAGATCCCGAAAAAATATTTATTGTGATGGTGCAATTACTTTTTAATCCTTGGATTGCTGGAATATTGCTTAGCGCGATATTAGCAGCAATTATGAGTACTGCAAGCTCACAACTGCTTGTCTCTAGCGCGACATTAGCAGAGGATTTTTATAAAAAAATTTTTAAGCAAAACGCATCTAATAAAATGGTGTTAAATCTAGGAAAAATTGGTGTTTTAATCGTGGCACTCATCGCATTTTTTATCTCAAGTGATAGAAATTCTAGCATTTTAAGTGTTGTGGCATACGCGTGGGCTGGGTTTGGCGCAAGCTTTGGTTCTGTGATGTTATTTTCTTTATTTTGGAAGAGAATGACGCGCTCTGGAGCAATTGCTGGAATGATTACGGGTGCCGCTGTTGTAGTAATTTGGAAAAACTATTTTGCATTTTTAAATCTTTATGAAATTATCCCCGGATTCCTATGCGCATCGTTTGCAATTATTGTTGTCAGTCTCTTTACAAATTTGCGCCAATGCACGCAAGATACTTATCAAGCAATGCAAAACGCCTTATAAATATGGAATCCTTGAGATTCCATAAAAGTGCAACATAAAACTATTGCGCAATAATATAGGCTTTAATAATTTTCTGTTCTTTGAGTGGTTTATCCTGCGCATCTGTGGGGGTATATTCTATTTTTCGCAAAGTCTTGAAGCTCTCATCTTTGCCCTCCCCACTAATCTCACCAAAAATCGTATGCTTACCATTTAAATGCGGAGTACGTGTCGTAGTGATAAAAAACTGGCTACCATTGGTGTTTGCTCCCGCATTTGCCATTGCTAAAATCCCAGCTCTATCAAAAGCATATCCCTTAGCAATCTCATCTTCAAAATCCTCCCCCCAGATGGATTCCCCACCCCTACCCGTGCCTGTTGGATCGCCGCCTTGAATCATAAATTTGCGAATCACACGATGAAAAATAACACCATTATAGTAACCCTCGTTAATATGAGTTACAAAATTCTCTACCGCTTTAGGCGCAATTTGCGGAAACAAATCTAAGGTAATTTTACCTGAAGTTGTTTCTAACACCGCTTGAATCTTTTGCGATTCTATCTTTTTTGCCTCTGCAGATTCTGCGATTCCTTGCGAATTTGCCACAACTCCAAAAACCAAAAGCCCTAAAAACCCCTTACACAAAAAGTGAATTAACGCTTTCATCTTTATTGATCCTTTTGATAACTTCTGCAAAAAGCGGAGCAACACTTAAAACTTTGATTTTATCACACTTTTGGTGCATTGGAATTGTATCTGTAACAATTACCTCATCAATTGCGCTATTGTGGATTCTTTCATACGCAGGTCCGCTAAAGACTGCGTGTGTGCCAAGCGCGATCACACTTGCAGCACCCTTTTCCTTAAATGCAGCAGCTGCTTTCACTATTGTTCCTGCTGTATCAATCATATCATCAATTAAAATCACATCTTTGCCTTCTACACTACCAATAACATTCATCACTTCACTTTCATTTGCTTTTTCACGCCTTTTGTCAATAATCACAATATCCAGCCCTAAGAGTTTAGCAAAATATCTAGCGCGCGCCACCCCGCCAATATCAGGACTTGCAACAATAGGATTTTTAAGCTCTTTAGTCATAATATGCTCTTTAAGCACAATAGAACCATACAAATTATCCACCGGAATATCAAAAAACCCTTGAATTTGTCCTGCATGTAAATCCATTGTAATTAAACGCGTAATGCCTGCGCGTTGCAATAAATCTGCGACAAGTTTCGCAGTAATAGGCACGCGAGGAGCAGCCTTTCTGTCTTGTCTTGCATAGCCAAAGTAAGGCACAATTGCGTGAATTGATTTTGCAGAGCTTCTTTTTAGCGCGTCTGTCATAACTAATAATTCCATTAAATTATCGTTTGTAGGCGCACAGGTTGGTTGTATCACAAACACATCTTTACCACGCACACTCTCACACAAGCGGATACTAATCTCCCCATCACTAAAACGCGTCACTTCTGCTTGAGACAATTCAATATCTAAAACTCTAGCGACCTTTTGTGAAAACTCTCTATGCGCACTCCCCGTAAAAATCCTAAAATCTTGCATAACCAACCTTTTTGCGTAAAATAAAACAAAATTATAAACTTTGCAAACTTAAAAGTTTTGTCTTTTGCTAGAGTATTGCAAAATTTCTGCTAAAATTCCTTTTTATTTTCACACAAGGGAACAAATGCACAACACTCAAGGAATCTTGCAAGTTTTAAAAACCAGCACTCCAGAGATGATAGAATCTTTTTGCAATAAGAGATTCCAACAAAATTTAGCCTTTTTTCAAGTGGATTATCCAAACCTTTTTAATGCACTACAAACACCTGCTAAAGAATATCAACTCTATATTGGACAAGAAGGCATTAATATCATCAACTTCGTGCAAAAAACCTTGATGTTTCCCTTAGTTAATGGCAAATCTACAATGCTAGAGATTCACGAAAATTGCGCGTATAATCCTCCCATCAATGAAAAATGGCATCGTATTTTTGGAAGCAAACTGGAAAAAATGGGTGAAAATTTTACATTTAGCAAGATTCTAGTTGATGAAATCATAGACTTTATGCGAGCAAATGGTGGCATAGAAACTTACCATTTACCCAGTGATTTTATGCCAAGCTTAAATTTATTTGGCTTAGGGGGAGGAATCTTTCTGCAAATTTTAGCCGAACGCTATACATTTATCCATAATTTTTTCATCTTTGAAGAATCGCTAGATTTATTTAGAATCGCGTGCTTTTTCGTAGATTTTCCTATGCTCTTTAGCAAAACACAAGATAAAGCAGGATACATCTTTTTAGAGAATATGATGGAACGTGATTACATTAATCATTTCTTTTTAACACGCAAAATCAGCACTTCTGCCATTCGCTTTGAGCTAATGTTCTACCAAACACCCATTAATATTAATGCACGCGATGTTGTCTATGAAATGCACGCCCAAAGTCTGCGTGGCTGGGGAACATTTGAAGATGAAATGCGCGGAATCGTCAATAAAACCTCCTATCCCATTACATCAATGCTCACGGAAGTCAAACGCGTTAATGCACCCATTTGTGTCGTTGCGAATGGTCCAAGCCTAGATTCCTTACTACCTTTTATTAAAGCAAATACCAAAAAAATGATTATTTTTAGTTGTGGAACCGCACTAAAACCCTTATTGAAAGCAGGCATTAAACCCGACTTTCAAATTGAGATTGAACGGCACGATTTTCTAGGCGATGTCTTAAAAAGTGCGCCATTAGGAAAGATTCCACTACTTTGTGCCTCTGTGCTTGACAAAAATGCTAAAGAAGTTGCAAAAGAAATTTATATGTTTGAACGCGACGGAAGTAGCGCAGCAAACCTCAATGCACCAAAACTCAAGATTCAATTCACTGCGCCACTTGTTGGGAATGCCGGCGCAGCTTTAGCTTGCTATTTGGGTAGTGATGTCATTTTGTGTGGATTAGATTGCGGATACAAAAAAGGCGCAAAAAAACACGCAAAAAATTCCTATTATGGCGAGGAGGAAGCAACGATTCCAGAGGATGCGTTTTTAGTGGTAGGAAATTTTAGTAACGATATTTATTCCGACCCGCTTTTCTCACTTTCAAGAATGGCATTAGAAGAAGCTTTTAAAGCTTTAAAGCCCTTTCATATTCTCAATTTAAGTGATGGGGCAAAAATTGATGGGGCAACACCAATACACCACGAGGACTTTGAACTTAAAACCATTGACAAGAAATCAGCATTAAAACAAATTAAATCTTTATTTAAAGACCCTTATAAAGAGGGATTCTATACCAAAGACACACAGAAATATCACTTTGAGATTCTAGCGTTTAAAAACAAAATCCAAGATACATTCAAACATAAAGTAACTTCTAAAAAAGAATTGTTTTGGGCAATTGATGCAATCTATCAGACAATCGCAAAAGAAGCAGAGAAAAATCCCTTTATTGGAATTTTATTTGGAGGAACACTTAGCCATTTCCTTTACGCCATTGTTTTAGCGAGTTTGCATTTACCGCACGATAATATGGAAGGGCTTTGGGAGGAATCGCAAAAACTCTATGAAAAAGGAATGGAAAAAATGTTACAATACTTACATCAAACGCTTTTTGCCAAAGTGGAACATTAGTTGCTTAATTTCTCATATCTCATGTTAAAAAGGATTGAAATGACAAAAACATCAATTTCATTAATTGTAGCAGGAATGCTTTTAGGAAGTAGTTTATTTGCAGCGCAAGCCAACTCAACAACAAGTAGTGCTTCTGTAAGCCCAATAGGAAATGCGGGATTTCAGAACTCTTATGGCAGAAACTCTAATGCACCATCCAATCTTCAAGGTGTTGAAGTGGGTGGAGATGACATTGTGATTCCAAATGCTCCAATGATTACACCATCTAGTATTATTGAGCTTAGTGCGATTGGTATGGGTGTTGCTCCAGAATCTACCGTTTCTCCAGCGCAAGCTCTAGCGTTAGCAAAACGTGCGGCAATCGTTGATGCTTACCGACAAATTGGGGAAAAAATGTATGGAATCCGCGTCAATGCACAAGACACCGTGCGGGATATGATGCTAAAGAATTCTACCGTAAAAACAAAAGTATTAGCGGTGATTCGTAATGCTGAAATTGTAGAGACAGTTTATAAAGATGGACTTTGTCAAGTCAGTATGGAACTTAAACTTGATGGAAAAAGATGGTATCGCGTATTAACTGGCGAGCAGTTTTAAGCCCTTTTCTATCTTGCTTAGTCCTTTTTGTAATGCTTGGGTGCGCTAAAGCCCCAAGCCCCTTACAAGATTCCACAACAAAAGCGATTTTTTTCTCCACTAAAGATTTTAGATTTTATGATTTAGGCTTTGTAAAATCCTTTGCTAACTACACAAGCTTAGAAATTTTTAACGCAGGGGTTGTTCTACTTAAAATGGATTGTTACAACAATAAAATCTGCTTAAATTCCACTTGCTATGCAAAAGATTCCATAACGCGTAGGTTTTTTGGTAGTGATGCGTTTAGAGATTTAGACTTTATCGCACTTTTAAAAGGTAAAGAAATTTTTAATGGAGAAAATAAAAATAATTTTTCACAAGGCTTTAGCCAAACCATCACACGCGATTCCTTGAAGCTATTCTATAAAGTTACGCACGATTCCAATTTAGGCGATACCATAGAAACAATCATTAAAGATTCCAAGGGTTTAACAATTTTTACCCTAAATATCGCCCCTATACAATAGGAATCGCAATGCAAATCTACCAGCCAAAAGATGGATATTGTTACAATAGTGACACTTTGTTTTTACACCACTTTGCAATTCCTTTTCTAAGGGCGCGCTATTCCTTGCTAGAAGTGGGCGCAGGATGTGGAATCCTAGGTTTATTGTGCGCTAGAGATTCTAAGATTAAGCTCACAATGATAGAAAAGAATCCCAAAATGGCGGAGTTTTGTGCGCATAATTTGCGTATCAATCAGACGGAGGCAACCTTAATTTGCGATGATTTTTTGCATTTTGATTTTACACAGATTCCACAAAGCAGTTTTGATGTGGTGATTAGCAATCCACCTTTTTATCACGATGGCGTAGTAAAATCGCAAAATAAAGATATTTTTAGTGCGCGTTATGCGGAGAATCTACCCTTTTTAGAATTTACCAAAAAGGTTAATGCCTTACTAAAGCCCAATGGAGAATTTATTTTTTGCTATGACGCAAAAGCTATTTTTAGTTTATTTAACGCATTGCAAACTTTTAAGATTCCATTAATTCATTTGCGTTTTGTGCATCCAAAGGTAGATAAAAGCGCAACTTTAGTATTATGTCGCGCTAAAAAAAATTCAAAAAGCCAATGCAGCATTGCTCCACCGCTTTTTACGCATTGTGGAGAGCAATTCACGCAAGAAGTCTTAGAGATTTATAAAAATGCAAATACTTGGAGTATTAAATGTTAGAACATTCAGGCTTTACCTTTTGCTTTGATTCTAGCAAATGCAAAGAGTGTGGCGGAAAATGCTGCACAGGAGAGCAAGGCTATATTTTTGTAAATCCTAAAGAAATAGAAGCTATTGCGGAATTTTTAAACTTTAGCTTTGAAGAATTTTGTCAAAAATTCGTTAAAAAAGTCGGCTATCGCTATTCCTTGCTAGATATTTTACAAAGCAATGGTGCGTATTCTTGTGTGTTTTTTAAAAATGGAATCTGTCAAATCTATCCTAAACGCCCTAAGCAGTGCGTTACATTTCCATTCTGGGATATATATAGAGATGATTTTGACACAATTCAAAAGGAATGTATCGGTGTGGTTAAAAAATAAAAAATTAATTGCTGTATTTAGTATTTTTACCCTATTTGTTGGGCTTGTAGGTTGCATTAAAAAGGAAATTATCACTCCTAATAACCCCATTTTCTTAGAAGTTACAAATCCCGAAGATGTCCTCATTATGCAAGCTTATGCTGCACTAGATGGGCAAGATTATGAAAACGCAAAAGAACTCTTTATGCAAAGCTACCAATTAAATCCAAGCCCCAGCTATTTAAAAGAGATTCTAGGGATTCTTGTTGTAGAACGCGATTTTGATAATGCTAAGAAAGAATCCTATGCGTTTTTGCAAAAATACCCAACCGATGAAACTGTGCGTAGCGTGCTAATTGGAATCTTGACAAACCAAAAAGACTTTGACAACGCACTAAAAGAAGCCAAAATACTGCTTAGCTATCACAAAAACGCTGAAAGCTACGAGCTGCTCTCTTCTGTGTATTTTCTGCGTCAAGATTTTCAAAATGCCGCTAAGAATCTCCAACTCGCTTACAATATAAACCCAAGCGATATTTTACTAGATAAACTTGCCGCCATTCATCTTTTGTTTTTGAAAGATAACAAGGCTGCAATGAAATTGTATGAAAGTCATATCAAAAATTATGGAATCTCAAAACAAATTGGGGATAAGCTTGCTGCAATTTATTTAGATAGCAAACGATTTGAGGATTCTGCTCGTATTTATACAATGCTTTTTAGGGAACTACAACTCCAAGAATACGCACAGGCAACACTAGAAATTTATGCAAAAATCAAGCGACTAGATTTAGCAGAAAAATTCCTACTAAACCACCCTAGCATTGATTCGCGAGATATATTTTTGTTTGAAGTGTATCGTTTAAATAAAGATACACAAAACAGCATTAAACAAGCTGAAATTCTCTACCAAAGCACACAAGACATTAACTTTCTAGCCTACAAAGCAATGCTGTTATATAAAAATACAAAAGTGCATACAAAAACTTATTTGCAAACCATAGAAAAAGACTTAAAACAAGCCGCGCAAAAAACCAATGACGCGCTGTATTGGAATTTTTTAGGCTATTTGATGATTGACCACGATTTTAATGATTCAAAACGCGTTAAAGAGGGAATGGAATATGTGCAAAACGCCCTCAAGCAAGAAAGCGAAAATCCTTACTACTTGGATTCTTTAGCGTGGGGATATTTTAAGCTCAATGATTGCACAAAAGCAAAGGAAATCATAGAAAGCATCGCGCAAGATGAAATCAATAAAGAAGAGGAATTAAAAGCGCATTATCAAGCAATTTTAAAATGCAAAAGGAAATAAAATGATTGTATTAGTTACAGGGGCTTCAAGCGGATTTGGGTATGCCATTGCTAAAAAATTTGGTGCAAACAACCACAAAGTAATTGCGCTTGCAAGACGCAAAAGTAGATTGGAATCTTTAGCAAAGGAGATTCCACATTGTGCCATTTTGCCTTGTGATATTTGCGATAAAACCGCCTTAAAAGAGGCGCTGGATTCTTTGCCTGATGATTTTAAAAAGATTGATGTTTTAGTGAATAATGCCGGCTTAGCATTAGGAATCAATCCTGCGCAAGAATGCGACTTTAGCGACTGGGAACAGATGATTAACACAAACATTAAAGCCCTTAGCCACATTACACATCTGCTCCTACCCCAAATGGTAGAACGCAAAAGTGGGCATATCATCACCATCGGTTCTATTGCTGGAAGGTATCCCTACCCCGGAGGTAATGTCTATGGCGCAACAAAAGCTTTTGTGCGGCAGTTCGCACTGGGATTGCGCGCAGATTTAGCAGGCAGCAATGTTCGTGTTAGCGATATTGAACCGGGTCTCGCCGAGAGTGAATTCTCACTTGTGCGCTTTAAAGGCAATAGTGACAAAGCAAATGCTCTATACAAAAATAGCAATGCCTTGCAGCCGCAAGATATTGCTGAAGCGGTGTATTGGGTGGCAACACTACCAAAACACATCAATATCAACACATTAGAAATGATGCCGACAAGTCAAAGCTTTAGCGCACTAAATGTGCATAGGGATTCTGACTAAACAACTTTTAGTCTTTTTTGAACCATTTTAATATTTGTAGGGACATTCTTTTAAAGATGTTCGGATTGGAATATTCCAACAATAATTCTGCAATTTCTTGCCTCCCAAATAGAATCGCAAAGGTGTAGGGTGTCGCGCCTAAGCCATTATTTGCATTCGGATTTGCACCAAATGCAAGCAAGAGTTTTGCCATTTCCAAATGCCCTTTAAAGCATACTCCCGCAAGAGGGGTTTGCCCCCTATCGTTGCGTTCATCTACAAGTGCGCCTTTTTGTAAAAGCATTTTTGCGCAATTTATGGAATCGTGGTAACTTGCTAACATCAAGAGTGTGTCGCCCTTGTGTGTTTTGAGATTCACATTTAATCCCGCCTCAATCATCGCTTTAAGATTTTCGCAGTCATCATTTCGCGCAAAATTAAACGCCATTTGGCAAAGCTCTCCGAATCTTTGTTCCTCTTGCTCACTTAGTGCTACCATTGGAGATTCTTTGCTTTGAGCGCGTTTTTAACGCCTTGCGCATATTCAGGAGCAATTTTTTCAAAATGCCCTAAAGCGCGTTCTATAATTTTGGATTCCACGCCTTCCATAGAAGAGGCAATATTTTCAAAGAGTTGTGCTTGTTGGTTGGAATCCATAAGCGCAAATAACGCTCTAGGCTGTGTATAATAATCCTCATCAAGGGGTGCATACCGCTGGATATTGCCATTTGTCTTTAAGTCTGGTTCTGCAAACTCCTTGCATTCTTTTGCGCTATAATCGTAGCTGTTTGGCTCATAATAAGCCGCTTTATTTTCGTAAGTATCAGAGTTCATAGCACCCGCGACATTATAGGTATTCACCTCGCTTTTTGGGCGATTAATGGGTAAGAGATGATAGTTTGTTCCAATGCGATAGCGGTGCGCATCAGGATAGCTAAAGATTCTGCCTTGCAGCATTTTATCTGGGCTAAACCCAATTCCCGGAACGATATTGCTAGGGCTGAAAGCCGCTTGTTCTACCTCGTTGAAATAATTTTGTGGATTCCTATTTAAGATAAGCTCTCCTACCTCTATGAGCGGAACGACTTTGTGCGACCAAGTTTTTGTCAAATCAAAAGGGTTGAATCCTAGCTTATCCACTTCGCTTTCGCGCAAAACTTGAATCTTGAAGCTCCATTTTGGAAAATTGCCCTTTTCTATGTTTTCATACAAATCTCTTTGGTGGCTCTCTCTGTCTTTTGCGATGATTTCTGCTGCTTGTGCATTGGTAAGATTCCTAATGCCTTGCTTACTTTTGAAGTGGAATTTCACCCAAAACCTTTCGCCTTGTGCATTGATAAGGCTGTAAGTATGACTGCCAAAGCCGTGCATTTCGCGATAACTCGCTGGGATTCCACGATCACTCATTAGAATCGTTACTTGGTGCAGACTCTCTGGGCATAATGTCCAAAAATCCCACGCCGCGTTGCTACTTCTTAGATGATTGCGCGGGTCGCGTTTTTGGCTATGGATAAAATCTGGAAACTTGTAAGGGTCGCGGATAAAGAAAGTGGGCGTGTTGTTGCCGACTAAATCCCAATTTCCCTCTTTGGTGTAGAATTTGATTGCAAATCCCCTGACATCTCTTTCTGCATCTGCCGCTCCTGCCTCTCCTGCCACGGTTGAGAATCGCAAAAACAAGGGCGTAACCTCACCTTTTTGTAACACTTTTGCCTTTGTGTATTTGGAAATATCCTCTGTGATTCTTAGCTCTCCATACGCCCCACTACCTTTTGCGTGCACCGTGCGTTCTGGGATTCTTTCTCTGTTTTGATGGGCTAATTTTTCTAGCAAGATATAATCTTGCAGCAAAAGCGGTCCTTGATTGCCTACGCTTAGTGAATTTTGATTATCACTTACAATGTTCCCAAAGTCATTGGTTAATTTTTTCATTGCCTTCCTTTAAAAAAAGAAATATAATTTAGAAATAAATTTTATTATTTCTGTGGCAAATTATACATTTAAATTATAAAAATGATATTAATTTTCTAATAAAAAAAATTATTATTTATAAAATATCTGATTTTCTGCCCTAAAATATTCATAAAAGGAGCGTAAAATATCAAAATAAATCCTTAATAAAGTCTCTCTAATGTCCATAAAATACGAAATATAAAAAGATATATATTGACTTAAATCAATTCTTAAAAATACTTAAATTGCTATAATTATCAAGCATTTGAAAATGCTAAAAATTAAAAGCTTAAGGAGGCTTTTGTGGCATACAATAGACGCGAATT